>CADCVT010000054.1 GCA_902806215.1 uncultured Solirubrobacteraceae bacterium
AGGGTCTCGCAGGCGACGCGGCCGTAGGGATCGTCCTTGAGGACGGCGTCGAGGACGCCGTCGGAGATCTGGTCGGCGACCTTGTCGGGATGGCCCTCGGTGACGGACTCCGACGTGAACAGGAACTCGTTGTCTTCGTACTGGCTCATGGGATCGAGAGAAGGATCTCCGCGGTCGACTCCTCCCCATCACCGGACGAGCTGATCCCGACTGCGCGGATCTTCTTGAGATCCTCGCGGGCTGCCAGGTAGGCCCGGCTGTCGTTCAGACCGGTCTGCTCGCCGAGCTCGAGGAGCTGGCTGAAGTCCAGGAATCCTAGCGAGGACACCGTCCCCGGCCGGTCGCCGAGGACGTCTTCGAACGTGTCGCCGTCCTCGATCGAGCCGTCGGCGTCCTTGATGTGGCGGATGCCCGCTGCGCTGGTGGAGACGACGAGGCGATCGTCGAAGACGGCGTAGCCGAGCGTGGCGCCGGTCTCGAGCCGCAGGATCCGCGCCTTGACGCCGTCGCCGAGGTCCTCGTCGCGCCAGCCGGGCTTCTTGCCGCCCCTTGGCGTGACGAGCGCCGACAGCGGGTCCTCGAGGTCGCGCAGCGCCTTCGTCGAGCGCGCCTCGTCGTCGGTCCGGGTGATCACGCTGAGGATCGGCGCGGGCGTGTCGCGCTCGATCACGAGGGCGACCTCCCCCTTGAGCTCATTGCGCAGCCGGCCGAGCACGGTCGCCGCGCTGCCCGACGCCTGGCCGACGAGGTTGCCGAGCGCGCCGCTGATGCCGCGCACGCCGTAGTAGGCCATGGCGCCCTCGGGCACGTTGGAGAACAGCTTCGGCTTGAACGTCCCCTGCTTGTTGGCGCCGTTGCCGAAGGCGGTCTTGACGAGCATCCGCGCGCCGCCCTCGCGCGCCTCGACGCTCATGGCGATCGCCTCCATGCCGGGCTGGTTGAGGAAGCCGGCGAGGCCACCGATGATGTCGCCCTGTGGGAGGAGCAGCCGCTGCAGGCCGGCCGCCGACGTGTAGGCGGTGGCCACGCGGCCGTCCGGGAGGTCGTTGGTCAGGCGCTTGTACGTCGCGTCCTGCGAGAGCGTGCGCCCGCGTCCGTTCGTACGGTCGAGCGCGGCCTGGACGGTGCCCTCCTGCCCGACGAACATCCAGCCGTCCTTGAAGGCGACGGCGATCTGGCCGTAGCGCTCGAACGAGTCGTCCTTGTACTCGGCGCGCAGCGGCTTGGTCGGGTTGCGCGCGAGGAACGCACGCGCCTTCTTCACGTCGTCGACCTCGATGAGGATGAGCGAGCCGGCGGTCGCGGTGCCCGACTCGGTGAACGCGAGCGCGGCCTCGTCGCCCATCCACGGCTCGACGTCCTTCTCGACGTTCACCTTCTGCTCGCCGCCCGAGAGGCGCTTGAGCAGCGCGTCGCGCTGGCCCTCGTAGCCGCCGAAACGCCCGAGCAACTCGGACGCGCGATCGACCGCCTCGCGCTCGCCGTCGGTGCTGATGTCGAGGAACACGAGCGTGTTGGAGGGCGCGATCGCCGCGGCCTTCGTCTTGGGCGGGACGTCGTCGCCACCGCCGAGCGCGGCGTCGAGCGCGGCCGCGACGAGGCCGAGGACGACGACCGCCGCGAGCACCAGCAGGCCGAGACGGCGCTGCTGGAGCGAGGCGCCCTTCACGCGGCTCTCCCGCCGACGCGCTCGGAGCGGCGCTGCTTGCGCTCGTTGAAGTCGATGATGAGCGGGACGCCGGCGAAGCTGTAGCGCTCGCGCAGGCGGTTCTCGATGAAGTACGCGTAGTCGCGCGTCACGCGCGTGCGGCTGTTGATGCTGATCGCGAAGCGCGGTGGACGCTCGTCGACCTGGGCCATGTAGAGCAGCTTGAGGCGGTGCCCCTGCTTGGCCGGCGGCTGGCGCTGCTGGACGATCTCCGACAGGAACTTGTTGAGGTCGCTCGTCGGGATCCGCGTGCGCATGCGGTCGCCGAGCGCGATGGCCTCGACGAGGACGCGCTGCACGTTGCGGCCGGTCAGCGCGCTGACGGTGAGGACCTTCGGGCGCAGCCGGAGCTTGGTCGCGACGCGGGCGCGCTCGTGGTCGATGTCGGCGTCCTCGGCCGCGACGTCCCACTTGTTGAGCACGAGGACGGTGGCGCAGTTGGCTTTCATCGCGAGCTCGGCGATGCGCAGGTCCTGCGCGGTGATGCCGTCGTGCGCGTCGCAGATGACGAGCGCGACGTCCGCGCGCTCGGCCGCCCGCTGGGAGCGCAGCGTCGTGTAGTACTCGACCGACTCGGTCACCTTGGACTGGCGCCGCATGCCCGCGGTGTCGACGATCACGAGGTCGCGGTCGCCGACCTTGAGCGCGAGGTCGATCGAGTCGCGCGTCGTGCCCGCCTCGTCGGCGACGATGACGCGCTCCTGGCCGAGGACCTTGTTGACGAAGCTCGACTTGCCGACGTTCGGCCGGCCGATGACCGCGAGGCGGATGAGCTCCTCGTCCTCGGGGTCGTCGTCCTCCTCGGGCAGGTGGCCGACGACCGCGTCGAGCAGGTCGCCGGTGCCGAGGCCCTGGGCGGCGCTGACGGCGACCGGCTCGCCGAGGCCGAGCTCGAAGAACTCGTGCGCGAGCGAGACGTCCTTGACGCTGTCGATCTTGTTCGCGGCGACGACGACCGGCTTGGGCCAGCGGCGCAGCAGGTCGGCGATCTCGAGGTCGCCGGGGCGCACGCCGCCCTTGGCGTCGACGACGAACAGCGCGACGTCGGCGTCGTTGAGCGCGGCCTGCGCCTGCTCGCGGATCGAGCCCGACAGCGGGTCGAGATCCTGGAAGTCGACGCCGCCGGTGTCGATGAGCACGAACCGGCGGCCGTTCCACTCCGCGTCGATCTCGTTGCGGTCGCGCGTGATGCCCGACGTCTCGTGCACGACGGCGGTGCGGGTCTGGCTCAGGCGGTTGACGAGGCTCGATTTGCCCACGTTCGGATAGCCGACGACGGCGATCTTCCTCATCGCCGCACCAGCCCCACGAGCTCGACGATGCGCTCGACGACCTCGTCGACCGTCTGGCCGGTGGTGTCGACCTCGGTCGCGTCGTCTGCCTTCGTCAGCGGCGAGTGCTCGCGGCTCGAATCGCGCTGGTCGCGCAGGACCAGCTCGCGCTCGATCTCGACCGGATCGGCGCCGCGCTCGGCGGCGCGTCGCCGCGCGCGCTCGCGCTGGTCGGCGGTGAGGAAGACCTTGACCTCGGCGTCCGGGGCGACCACGGTGCCGATGTCCCGGCCCTCGGCGACCCAGTCTCCCTGCTCGATGAGCCGCCGCTGCTGCTCGACCATCGCTGTGCGCACGCGCGGATCGGCGGCGACGATGCTGGCCCGCCGCGACGCCTCGGGGCTGCGGATGTCGTCGCTGACGTCCTTTCCGTCCACGATCACGCGGCCGTCGGCGTCGAACTCCACGCGCACGCGCGCGGGGTCGTCGGACAGCCCGGCTGCGCGGTACATCGCGCCCGAGTCGAGATAGGTGAAGCCGAGCGCGGCCGCGACGGCGCGCGCCACGGTGGACTTCCCCGCACCGGCGGGGCCGTCGATCGCAACCAGCATGCCTCCGAGGGTAGTGGCGGAGCCCGCCTGCGCCATCCTCATCGGCCGTGGGCCCCGCGCGCGCCATCGCTCTCGTCTTCTTCGTCAACGGTGCCCTCAGCGGCGCATGGGGCGCGCGACTCCCCGCGCTGCGCGACGAACTCGACATCGGCGACGGGGAGCTCGGCATCGCGCTCGCGCTCGTCGCCGCGGGCGCGCTGGCGACGATGCCGGTGTCGGGGGCGTGGACCGCGCGGAGCGGCAGCCGCCGCCCGACGCGGGTCTTCGTCCTGCTCTTCTGCCTCGCGGTCCCGCTCGCCTACGCGGCGCCGTCCTACGGGCTGCTGCTCCCGGCGGCCTTCTTCATCGGCGTCGCGAACGGTGGCGTCGACGTCGCGATGAACGCGCAGGGCACGACGGTGGAGAGGCAGTCGGGGCGCCTGCTGCTCGGCAGGCTCCACGCGGCGTTCTCCGCCGGCGGGCTCTTCGGTGCCGCCACCGGAGCGCTTGCCGCGGGCCTCGGGGTCGACGCCCGCACGCACCTGGTCGTGGCCGGCGTGCTGTGCGCCGTCGTGATCTCCCCGGCGACGCGGAGGAGCGCGCGGCGCCGGCGGCCGCGCGCCCGACCCGGCCACTCTTCGCGCTCGGCCTCGTGGCGTTCTGCTGCCTGCTCGCCGAGGGGGCGGCCCTCGACTGGTCCGCCGTGTACGTGCGCGACGACCTCGGCGGCGGTGCGGCCGTCGCGGCGCTCGCGTACGCGGCGTTCAGCGCGACGATGCTCGTCGGGCGCCTGCTGTCCGATCGCCTCGTGGCCGGCCGCAGCCCGGCGTCGCTCGTGCGGGCCGGAGGGATCCTCGCCGGGGGAGGCCTCGCGGTCGCGATCGTCCTCGACGCGCCTGCTGCTGCCCTGGCGGGTTTCGCCTTGCTGGGAGCCGGGCTCGCTCTGGTGATCCCGCTGGTCTTCCGCGCAGCCGCCGCGACCGGCTCAAGCGGAGCAGGACCGTCGCTCGCCGCGGTGTCGACGATGGGCTACACGGGCTTCCTCGCGGGGCCGCCGTTGATCGGGGCGATCGCCTCGGCGTCGTCGCTGTCGGTCGGGTTGGGGTTCGTGGCGGCGATGGCGTTCGCGGCGGCGGTCTTGGCGCCCGCCGTATCGCCCCCCGGCTCGTCGCTGAGCTCTTCGGCTCGCGGTGGTGATTGTCGGCCGGCGGTCTGAACTGCAGACTGGTTAGGGCTGACAGTTCCCGAGGGATCTGGTGCTCCCCGTGTGCCGGTCGGCCTTCGCGGCTGGCCGCCGGTGGAGCTCCTCCGCGGTCGAGGTGTCTCGGCTGCCGTTTGTAAGCGTGCGCTTACACCAGGAGTAAGCGCACGCTTACAAATCCGAGACGAGGTCCTCGCCCACGGCTGGTCTAGCCGCTGCTAGCACCGGCGATAGCCGAAGCTAGACGCGCGAAGAACAGACACCCACGACGCGATCCGCGCCGGAGGGGCTCCGCCGGCGCCAGCCGCGTCCTGCGGCGACGTCGGGAGGAGCACCAGAACGCGAAGAGACCTGCTGTCCTGACCCGTCGCAGTTGTCGGACGCGCTCAGGGGCCGAGCCACCGAGAGCGAGCGGAGCTCAACCGACAGACCGTAGAGCCGGGTAGAGATCCCGAAAGCGAGAGCGCTGGTCCGCGTAGGGACCGATCCACGACGCGACCGGCTCCACGACCTCGCGAGGCCGGACGCACGCGGAGACCGCCTCCCCCACGTCCGAGAACACCCCGGCCGCGACGCCGCCGAGAAGCGCCGCGCCAAACGCCGCTCCCTCCTCGAGCTCCACCCGCTGCAGCGGAAGCTCCAGCACCGAAGCGCAGATCCGCAGCCACAGGTCGCTCCGCGCCCCGCCGCCGCTGACGCGTCCGAGCAAGGGCGCGCCGCCGATCGACGCCACGAGATCGAGCGAGTCGCGCAGCCCGAACGCGACGCCCTCGAGGACCGCACGGGCCAGCGCGCCCCGGTCGTGCCGCAACGACAGTCCGGTGAACGAGCCGCGCGCGAAGGGATCCGCGTGCGGGGTGCGTTCGCCGGCGAGGTACGGCAGGAACGTGAGGCCCTCGGCGCCGGGCTCCCAGCGAGAGGCCTCCTCCACGAGCTCGGAGAACTCGCCGCCGGCGACGCTGCGCAGCCACGCCAGCGACCCGGCCGCGCTGAGCATCACGCCCATCCCGTGCCACGCGCCGGGCACGGCGTGGCAGAACGCGTGGACGCGACCCTCCGGGTCGCTCGCGTAGCCGTCGAGCGCGGCGAACACCACGCCGCTCGTCCCGAGCACCACCGACACCGGCCCGGGCCGGTCGACGCCGACGCCCACGGCGCCCGCGGCCTGGTCGCCGCCGCCCGCTGCGACGGGGATCCCCTCGAACGTGCCGGTCGCCTCGGGCGACTCGTGCACCGACGGCAGCCACGCGCGATCGACGTCGAGCGCGGCGACCACCTCGTCGCTCCACGCGCGCGCACCGACGTCGAGCCAGAGCGTCCCGGACGCGTCGGCGACATCCGTCGCGAAGTCGCCACAGAGTCGGTACCGCACGTAGTCCTTCGGCAACAGGACGTGCGCGATCCTCTCGTGCACATGCGGCTCGCGCTTCTGGACCCACAACAGCTTCGGCGCGGTGAACCCGGTCAGCGCGCGGTTGCCGGTCAGCTCGACCAGCCGCGCGAGCCCGATGCGCGACTCGATCTCCGCGCACTCCTCCCCCGTGCGCCCGTCGTTCCACAGCATCGCCGGGCGCAGCACCTCGCCGGCGGCGTCGAGCAGCACGAGCCCGTGCATCTGCCCCGACAGTCCGAGACCGGTGACGGGCCCGGCCGCGCGCAGCTCGCCGAGCACCGCCTGCGTCGCGCGCCACCAGTCCTCGGGGTCCTGCTCGGCCCAGCCGGGGTGCGGCGTCGAGAGCGGGTACGACGCCTCGGCCCGCGCGAGGACGTCGCCGGTCGGGCTCACGAGCAGCCCCTTGACCGACGAGGTCCCGACATCGAGACCGAGGAGGTTCGTCACGCGGCCGGCGCGCCCATCGCCGCGTAGACGAGCTCGTACGCGCGCACGGCGTCCTTGTTCTGCTGGGCCTCGCGCAGGGCGGGCCCGTCGATCTTCTCGGCGATCGAGTCGATGAACCGCCACTGGAGCACCGAGCGCTTGACCGCTCCGACCTGGTCCTCGGTGTACGGGTAGAGGTCGAAGCCGAGCCGCTCGCCGTTGTCGCCGTAGCCCGCCCGGCGCAGCTCGAGCGCGAGCTCGACGGTCTCCATGAACGCCGTCGCGCCGACCATGTTGTCGTCGTCGAACGTGCCCCACCCGGAGTTCGCGTGCTGGTGGCCGAGGACGCCCTCGGCGGCGAGCAGCGCCGCGTACTCGGCGAGGTGCTCGTCGTTCATGAGCAGGTGCTGCCAGTCCATGTTGATCTGCGCGTTGTCGATCCCGTCGCGCCGCAGCGTGTGGATGACGTGCAGGCACATGCCCATGTTGCGCATGAAGATCTTCATCGCGGGCTCGGAGTTCTTGTGCTCGAGGAAGAGCTTGATGCCGTGCGACTGGCAGCGCTCGGCGATCTGCCCCGTCGCGTCGATGAAGCGCTTCCACGACTCGGCGTACGGCGTCTGGAAGGGGTAGTTGTAGCCCTCGACGCCCGGCCACAGGACCATCTGCGCGCCGACCGACGCGGCGAAGTCCGCCGCGCGCAGCAGCTCGTCGAGCGCCTCGGCGCGGATGCCGTCGTCGGGTGACGAGAGGCCGCCCTTGCCGAACTTCGGGTTGAGGTGCGTCGCCGCGCAGATCGTGTAGATCCCGTGGCCGTCGAGCGCCTCGCGCACGTCGTCGAGGTTCTCCTCCGACAGCTCGTACGGGTAGTGGAACTCGTAGTCGTCCATCAGGTCGCCCAGCCCGGCGACCGCTCGGCGCACCTTGTCGGCGGTCGACTCCTGCCCGTGCTCGGGCTGATAGCCGCCCGGCACGAAGCGGGTGATCATCGGCCCGAGGGCCCAGATGCCGAGACTCGTCTTCAACACTGCTCCACCTCTCTCGTTTCAGCACTTCGCCGCGCGGCCTCCAGCACGCGCAGCACCGCGACGCTGTCGCGTGGGTCGACCGGGGTCTCCCCGCGCGCGACCGCCGCGTAGAACTCCTCGTAGGAACCGCGGTCGATCGCGATCGCCCGCTCGCCGGTGCCGTTGACCAGGCGCCCGGGCGCGGTCCGCTCGCCGTACCCGTCGCCGCCCGGCCGCAGGCCGTCGGCGAGCTGCGCCTCCTGCGGATCGAGCTCGTCGCAGGCGAAGCCGCGTCGCAGTCCGCTGACCATCAGACGCGGCCCGTGCAGCGGCGCCGTCGCGCTCATCCACAGGTGCGAGCGCACGCCGTGCGCGTGGTGCAGCGCGACGAAGACGTCGTCCTCGACCTCCGCCCGCGGGCGTCGCCGGCACACCTCGGCGTAGACCCGCAGCGGGTGCCCGAAGAGCACGCGCGCCTGGTCGACGAGGTGGCTGCCGAGGTCGAGCAGCTGGCCGCCGCCCTCCGCCGGATCGCCCTGCTCGCGCCAGCCCTGCTTGATCTCGGGGCGGAACCTCTCGAAGCGAGACTCGAACCGGATGACGTCGCCGAGCGCGCCGTCGTGGATGAGCCGCCGGGCGGTGAGGAAGTCGCCGTCCCAGCGCCGGTTCTGGAAGACGGTGAGCAAGACGCCGGCGTCGTGTGCGGCTCGGACGATCTGCGCGGCGTCGTCGGCGGTCGCCGCGAGTGGCTTGTCGACGACGACGCCGATCCCTCGCTCGATGGCTTCGAGCGCGAGGGGGACGTGGGCTCGGTTCGGCGTGGCGATGACGGCGAGGTCGGCGTGCTCGTACGCCTCCGCGGCGGTCTCGACGATCTTCGCTTCGGGGAACGCCTGCTTCGCCTTCGCCTGACGCTCGGGGTTGCTCGTCACGATCGCCGTGACGTCGAGGCCTTCCGTCGCTTCGATGAGCGGCGCATGGAAGACCTCTCCCGCCAAGCCGTAGCCGAGGAGCGCGACCCTCACGTGCGTGTCCCGCTCTGAACAACGACGTCAGTCAGTGGGTCGTTCATGCGCCGAGGAGCTCCTCGAGCACGCGTGCCTGTCCGACTGCGTCGTTGCGTCCGAGGAGCGGCGGGCGGTTCGTCTCGATCGCCTCTGCAAGGTCGTCCAGCTGGAGCCTGTAGGAGTTGGTCGGCTCGATCCGTTCGTGCTCCGTCTCGTCGCCTCGCTGGACGACGACCCCGGGCGACCGGGCGTGCCACGGGTCCGTGAGGTAGAGCGTCCCGTCGCTGCCGACGACCTCCAGGCCGTCGCGCCCCGGCAGGTCGAACCCGCAGTCGAACGTCGCGAGCGCACCGTCGTCGAAGCGCAGAACACCCGCAAACCGAGAGTCGACCGCGCGAACGTCCGCGAGTCCCCCGCCGGGGTCGGACTCACGGACGTTCGCGGTTCCGAAGCCGGCGATGTCGGTCGGCTCTCCGCAGATGAGCCGCGCTGCGCTGATGCAGTAGGTGCCGACGTCCATCAGTGCTCCGCCTTCCAACGCCGGGTCCCAGCGCGGGTCCTCGGGGCGGCCGAGCGGGAACGAGAACACGGCTCGGACCAACCGGACCTCGCCGATGACCCCCTCGCCGATCATCGAGAGCAGCCGGAACGTCTGCGGGTTGTGCCGCCACATGAAGCCCTCGGTCATCACGACGCCGGCGCGCTCGGCGGCGTCGAACGCGCGCTCGACCTCGGCGACCCTCGGCGAGAACGGCTTCTCGACGAGCACGTGCTTGCCGGCGTCGGCGCACCGGACCGCCCACTCGGCGTGGAGCCCGTTCGGAAGCGAGACGTAGACCGCGTCCACCTCGTCGTCGCCGAGCAGCTCCTCATACGAGCCGTAGGACGACGCGATCCCATGAGAGCGCGCATACGCAGCCGCGCGCTCCTCCGACCGCGACGCCACCGCCACCACCTCGACCGCGGCGGACTCTGCCGCAGCGGCCAGGATGGCGTCGTTGATCCGCGCGGTCGAGAGAAGGCCGAGCCTCAACCCCACGACGGCTCGTCCATCGGGCGGTACGACACCGTGAGCATCCGGACGCCCGGCGGCCGCGTGACGCAGAAGATCACGGCGTCGGCCGCCTCGTCCGCCGACATCATCCCGTCGAGCGCCTCCTCCGGCCGCCCGGTGTCGAGCGCGAAGTCCGTCGCCACGCCGCCCGGGCACACCGCCGTGCACCGCACCTCGTGCGGGCGCATCTCGTGGTCGAGCGCGCGGGTGAAGCCGACCTGCCCGAACTTCGACGCGTTGTAGACGGCCTCGGTCGGGAACGCCCGCAGCCCCGCCACCGACGCCAGCGACACGAAGTCGCCGCTGCCGTTGGACACGAGGTGCGGGAGCGCCGCCCGCGCGGTGTAGAGCGTGCCCTTGAGGTTCACGTCGATCATCTGCTCGAGCTGCTCGGGGTCGAGCTCGAGGAACGGCGCGTAGGCCCCCATCCCCGCGTTCGCGACGACGAGGTCGAGGCCGCCGAGCTCGGCCACCGCGGCCGCGACCGCGGCGTCCACCGACGACGGCTGCGTCACGTCGCACTCGACGCCGAGCGCGCCGGACAACCCGAGGTCGTCACCCGACCGCGAGGCCAGCGCGACGCGCGCGCCGCCCTCGGCGAGCTTGCGCGCGACCGAGGCACCGATGCCTCGCGACGCGCCCGTGACGAACGCGCGGCGCCCTTGAAGCGTCGTCTCGGTCATGCTCTTCCCGTCGATTCGAGGTTGCGCCTGGAGACCGAGTCGACCGTGACCGCCAGCAGCAGCACGCCGCCGGTGATCACGAACTTCTCGCCCGACCCGAGCCCGAGCAGGCCCAGGCCGTTGTCGATCGACGCGATCACGAGCGCACCGAGCAGCGCGCTCTTGATGTTGCCCCGGCCGCCGAACAGCGACGTGCCGCCGATCACCGCCGCCGCGATCGAGTACAGGAGGATCGAGCCGCCGCCGGCGTTCGTGTCGACCGACCGCAGCCGCGAGGCGAGGATGATCCCGCCGAGCGCCGCCATCAGCGACGAGATCGCGAACACTGCGATCTTGATGCGGTCGACGTTGATGCCGGCGCGCCGCGCGGCCTCCTGGTTGCCGCCGACCGCGTACACGTAGCGCCCGAACTTCGTGCGCCGCGTCACCCAGGTCCAGAACACGAGCAGCGCGCCGACCATCACCGCGACGTACGGGACGCCGCGGTCCTGGTTGGCGACGTACGCGACGATCCCGAGCGCCAGCGCGAGCGCACCGATGCGCAGCGCGACGATGACGATCGGGTCGTTCGGCAGGCCGGCCTTGGCTCGCTTGCGCAGCCCGTTGACCTGGATCGCCGCGAACGCCGCGACCGCCGCCAGCACGACGAGCCACGACATGCTCTCCGACAGGAAGTCGTTGGCGAAGCCGATGATGAAGTCGTCCTGCAGCACGACCGTGCCCGACGACCCGATGAGCAGCAGCACGACGCCGTTCCACGCCAGCAGTCCGGCCAGCGTCACCACGAACGACGGAACACCCACCTTCGTGATGATCAGCCCGTGCAGGACCCCGATCGACGCGCCCGCCGACAGCGCGAGCAGCAGCGCCAGCCCCGGCGCGATGTCGTTGCCGTCGGGCCGCAGCAGGAGCGCGCAGATGACGCCCGCCACGCCGCTGACGTAGCCGATCGACAGGTCGATCTCGCCCAGCAGCAGCACGAACACGACGCCCATGGCGATCGTCGCGAACGCGGCGCCCTGGACCATCAGGTTCACGAAGTTGCCGGCGGTCAGGAACCGGTCGTTCTGCGTCTGGAAGATGATGGCGATGAGCAGCAGGCCGACGATGATCGGCAGTGACCCGAGGTCGCCCGACCGCACGCCGTCCCACCACCGCTTGGCGTACGAGCCGATCGTCGTCATCGGCGGAGCCGTGCTGTCGCCGCCGACCGCGGCCGGCGGAGGTGCGATGGCGCTCATGACGTGCCCTCCTGCTGGCCGGGGACCTTGTCGATCGTGCCGGCGGTGATCGCGGTGACCACCTGCTGCTGGGTCGCGTCCGCCGTGTTGAAGCGCGCGACGTCCTTGCCCAGCCGCAGGACGGTGATCGAGTCCGCGACCTCGAAGATGTCGTGGAGGTTGTGCGAGATGAGGACCACCGCGAGGCCCTGCTCGCCGAGGCGCTTGACGAGGTCGAGCACCTGCCGGGTCTGCGCGACGCCGAGCGCCGCGGTCGGCTCGTCGAGGATGACGAGCTTCGAGTTCCACATGACCGCCTTGGCGACGGCGACCGACTGCCGCTGCCCGCCCGACAGGCTCGCGACGGTCTGGCGGACCGAGCTCAGCGTGGTCACCGACAGCGACTTCAGCGTCTCCGACGCGCGCCGCTCCATCGTCGTCTCGTCGAGCTGCTTGAACGGCCCGTAGAGCTCCTCGCGCCCGAGGAACATGTTCTGCACGACGTCGAGGTTGTCCGCGAGCGCGAGGTCCTGGTAGACGACCTCGATGCCGAGCGCGGCCGAGTCCTTCGGCCCGTTGATGGAGACCCGCTCTCCACCGAACCAGACCTCACCACCGTCGATCGAGTGGATCCCGGCGATGCACTTGATGAGCGTCGACTTGCCCGCGCCGTTGTCCCCCACCAGCGCCATGATCTCGCCGGGGTGGACGCTGAAGTCCACCCCCTTGAGGACCTCGACGGCCCCGAACCGCTTCTCGATGCCCTTGCACTCGAGCAGCGGAGGCCCGGCGGTGGGGGGCCGCCGGCTCGCGCCGGCGGCCTCCTGCACCGTTCCGCTCATTACAGCCCGAGCTCCTCGCACTTGGAGGCGAGCTTGCCGGCGCAGATCTCTTCCTTCTTGGGGAAGTCCGGCTCGCCCATGTACTCGCTGATGTTGTCCTTGGTGACCGTGACCGGGTCGAGCAGGATCGACGGGACCTTCTTGGTGCCGTTGTCGAGCTCGGCGTCGGGAGCCTGCGGGGTCTCGCCGCGGGCGAGCGCGATCGCGAGCTTGGCGGCCGCGTCGGCCTCCTTCTTGACGGCCTTGTAGACCGTCATGCACTGGTCGCCCGCGACGATGTTCTGGATGCCCTCGAGCGTCGCGTCCTGGCCGGTGACCGGGATCTGGTCGAGCTTGCGCTGCTTGAGCGCGGAGATCGCCGCGTTGCCGAGACCGTCGTTGGCCGCGAGCACGCCGTCGACCTTGTTGTCGGCCTTCTGGAGCATCTGCTCGAAGATCGTCAGCGCCTTCTGGTTGTCCCAGTCGGGCACGGACTGATCGTCGACCTCCTTCCAGTCCCCGGCGTCGAACTTCTTGTTGATGACCGAGTCGTAGCCGTTCTTGAACAGCGTGGCGTTGTTGTCGGTGGGCGAGCCGTTGAGCACGGCGATCTGCGCGTTCTGCTTGTCGCCGATGCAGTCGACGAGGCCCTGGCCCTGCAGCTCGCCGACCTTCTCGTTGTCGAACGAGACGTAGTACTCGGTCGCGTCGGTGTCGAGGGTCAGGCGGTCGTAGTCGATGACCTTGACCCCCTGCGCCTTGGCGTTGGCCGCGATCGCCGCGCCGGAGCCCGAGTCGAGGTTGACGAGGAGCAGCACCTTCGCGCCGTTGGTGATGGCCTGCTCGGCCTGCTGCTGCTGCGTGGACTTGTCGCCCTCGGCGTTCTGGATCTCCGCCTCGACGCCCGCCTCCTCGAAGGCCTGCTTGAGGAACGGCCGGTCGACCGTCTCCCAGCGCACGGACGACTTCGAGTCGGGGAGCAGGACGGCGACCTTGCCGGCCTTCTTGCCGCCCTCGGCCTGCGTGGAGTCGCCGCCTCCGCCGCCGCCGGCCTCCTCCTCGTCGTCGCCGCAGCCCGCGGCGGTGAGCGCGAGCGCGAGCAGCGCGGCGCAGAACAGGATCAGCAGCTTGCGCTGCTTCCCGGGGGTGTTGTGTGACATGACCTCTCCTCCTACTGGACAGACGGAACGTGGGACAGATGGGGGACGTCGGCAAGGCGTGAGGCGTGGATCAGCGCGCCGAGGACCTCGGCACGCTCACCGAGCTCCGAGGCGACGACGCGGACGTCGTCGGCGGCGGGACGGATCGTGTGGCGCTCGATCGCGGTGCGGACCGGCTCGAGCAGCGCCTCGCCGGCGGCCGCGAGCGCGCCGCCGATGACGATCGCCTCGGGGTTGAGCACGTTGCAGAGCCCGGCGACGACGCGCCCGATGGCGTGGCCGGCGTCGGCGACCGCACGCACCGCGCCGGGGTCGCCGGCGGCGACGTGCTCGAGCACGGTGTCGAGCGTGAGGTCGTCGCCGTCGGCGCGGCGCAGCAGCTCGACGATCGCCGGGCCGCCCGCGACGGTCTCGAGGCAGCCGCGGTTGCCGCAGCGGCAGATCAGGCCGTTGTCGTCGACGAGCACGTGGCCGAGCTCGCCCGCCGTGCCGCCCGCGCCGTGGAGCAGGCGCCCGCCGACGGTGATCCCGGCGCCGACGCCCGCGCCGACCATGAGGTAGATGCAGTCCTGCGCGCCGCGCGCGGCCCCGATGGTGATCTCGGCGAGCGCGCCGAGGTTCGCGTCGTTCTCGATGTGGACGGGGACGTCGATGCGCCGGGCGAGCTCGGCCCCGGGCCGGATGCCGCCCCACGACGGGAGGATCGCCGAGCGGTGGACGCGGTCCTCCTCGTGGTCGACCGGCCCCGAGAGCCCCATCCCGGCGGCGAGCACGCGGTCGCGGGCGATGCCGGCCTCCTCGACCGCCTCGGTCACGAGCACCGCGGCGGCGTCGAGCGCGCCGGCGCCGGCGTGGTCGACGTCCATCTCCATGACGCGCTCGGCGAGGATCGTCCTCGACAGGTCGGCGACGGCGACGCGCACGTCGGCGTGCCCGAAGTCCAGCCCGACGACGGCGCCGGCGCTGCGGTCGAGGCTGAGCAGGACCGGCGGGCGCCCCTGCTGCACGACGCCGTGGGCCGGCGCGGCACGCTCGACGACCAGGCCGTTCTCCTGCAGCTCGGCGATGAGCGTCGAGACGGTCGACCGCGACAGCCCCGTGAGCCGAGCGAGCTCGGCACGGCTGGCGGTGCCCCGATCACGGAGCGTCTCGACCACGCGGCGACGGTTGTGCTCGCGCAGTGAGAGCAGGGAACCCATCTCCTGACCCACGAAGCGCACCCTCTCGCCCCGTGAACCTTTTGTCAAGGCTTTTGCGGAAGTGCCGCCTTGGGCGTGCTGAGTTTGTTCGTACTCCGAATTATGGCCCGACGACGGTGGGCGCCGGGAACGGCAGGTCCAGCTCCTCCCCGGCGATTGCCGGCCAGGTGCCGCTCAACCCGAGCGGCGCGAGCGGACTGTCGGGCGGCACGTCGAGCCGCACGACGCCGAGGCCGCCGCGCATCGTGCCCCGGGTCGCGGTGTGGAGCAGCTCGCCGTCGGGGCCGCGCCCGAAGATCGCGGGCGTCAGCGGCAGCGGCAGGCGCAGCCGCGGCGGGCGGTACGAGGCGCGGACGAGGTGCGCCGCGTTGCGCTCGAAGTGCTTCGGCAGACCCCAGATCCCCCGGCCGCCCGCGACGGAGGTCTCGAGGTCGACGACGATGTGCGAGACCCACATGCCGACGCGCGCGCCGGCCCGCGCCATGCCGGCGAAGACGATCAGCTCGCGGTAGGAGAGCGTCGCGGTCTCGTCGTAGTGGGCGAGCAGGACGCCACCGACGGTCCAGCCTCCGGCGGAGACGAGCTCGACGTCGTCGGGCAGGAACGCCCGCGCGCGGTCGGCGCGGATCGGCACGGGGACGATGCCGGCGACGCCGCGCAGGCGCCACGGCGCTGGCGGGTAGGCGCCGGTCACTGCAGGCCGGCGATGTCCTCGGCGAACGTCGGGTAGCTCACGCCCGCGGCCTCGAAGCCGCGCACCTCGACGCCCTCGTGGGAGGCCAGCCCCGCGACGGCGCCGAGCATCGCCAGGCGATGGTCGCCGTGGGCGTCGAGGACGCCGCCGCGCAGGCCG
>CADCVT010000055.1 GCA_902806215.1 uncultured Solirubrobacteraceae bacterium
AGGTCAGGTCCTCGACGCCTGCTGCGGCGACGGCGCGACGGTAGCGCTTGCGGAGCTTCGACGCGTCGAGGACGTGGCCGGTGAACGGGTGGGCGAAGACGAGGTCGCGCTCGCCGCGCCATCGCGTGCGCTGGAAGTGGCGTTCGAGCTCGCCCGCGAGCTGGTCGGTCATCGGGAGCTGCGGCCGCGGTGGGACTTCGGCGAGTCGAACGCTCCGCGGGTGTAGCTCTCGGCGACGCGCCCTCGGCCGGCGACCCAGTCGATGTCGCACCAGCGCAGACCGATCAGCTCGCCCTGGCGCAGGCCGGTCATCGCCGCGCAGAGGTAGAGCGGACGCTCAACGGCACCGAGCTCGTCGTCGGGGACAGCGCGGACGACGGCGGCGAGCTCCTCCTTCGAGAGGAAGCGCAACCGACGGTGCGCGGACCGCGGCGCGCGCGGCCGGTCGACGAGAGCGACCGGGTTCGCGGTCGCCCACTCGCGCTTGATCGCAAAGCCGAAGATCCCGTTCAGGAAGTTGAGGTGGTTCTGGATCATCTTGGCCGAGAGTCCGTCTCGCTTCTTCGCGAGCAGGTAGCTCTCCACGCGAGCGCGGTCGATCTTGTCGAGCGGGCGGCCTCCGAAGAACGGCGCGAGGTGCTTGCGCAGGTAGCCGCGGTAGTCGGCGATCGTCGTGCGCTTGCGCTCCATGACGTGCTCGAGGTGGTCGATGTAGGCGGTCCCGGCCTCTTCGACTGTGCGGCGCGAGGCCCCGGCGACGACCGCCGTCGTCGCCATGAGACGTCGGAGCTCGCCCTCGGCCTGCGTTCGCGTCAGGCCGTCGGCGAGCGAGGGCGAGCGCTTCGGGCCGATCTTCCGCTTGACGCCGAAACTGGAACCACATTGGAACCACGGCGGTCAGGCGAACTCGCGCTTAAAGAACGAAAGCCGCCTGGCGAGAGGCGGCTTCCGTAGTAGCGGGGGCAGGATTCGAACCTGCGACCTTCGGGTTATGAGCCCGACGAGCTACCAGACTGCTCCACCCCGCGACGCTGATCCGTGATGGTAGCACCGGTCTGGGCGTCCGCGGGGTCGCTCGTTCCGGCGTGACCGGGCTCGTGCGGGAGGTTGCCGGGGACGCTCTTCGACGCCCGTCGCAGGAAGAGGAACACGCCCACGACGACCGCCAGGACGATGGCGACGCCGAGCAGGATCAGCCCGATGCCGGTGCCCTCGTCGGGCACGCGCTGGCTGTTCTGGGCGATGACGATGGCGAACACCTGGGCCTCCCGGGTCAGCCGCCGCGGAGGCGGTCGAGGTCGGTGTCGTCGGCCTCGCCGGGCTTCGCGGTCGACGGGTCGTTCTCGATGTCCTGCTTGAACTCCTCGACGCTCTCGTCCTGGGCCTGAGCGTCCTCCGAGCCGGTCTGCTCTGTCTCCATGAAATTCTGCGTACCCATGCCTCGCTGCTTCGTCACGCGGACGCTCCCCTTTCCCGCCCTCGACCGGCTGCGCGCCGCGCACGACGTCACCGTCTGGGACGGGCCGCTGCCGCCGTCGCCGGAGGAGCTCCGTTCCGGGGTCGCCTCCGCCGACGGCCTGCTGTGCCTGCTCACCGACCGGATCGACGACGCGCTGCTCGACGCGGCGCCCGCGCTGAAGGTCATCTCGAACTACGCGGTCGGCGCCGACAACGTCGACCTCGATGCGGCGCGGGCGCACGGGATCCCGGTCGGCGTCACGCCCGACGTCCTCACCGACGCCACCGCCGACCTGACGCTGGCGCTCATCCTCACCGCCGCCCGGCGCCTGCCCGAGGCGGCGGCCGCGGTCACGACGGGCGAGTGGCGGACGTGGGAGCCGGCGGGCTGGCTCGGGCTCGAGCTGCGCGGCGCGCGGCTGGTCGTCGTCGGACCGGGGCGGATCGGGCGAGCCGTCGGCGACCGCGCGGAGGCCTTCGGCATGGAGGTGACCTACGTCGGCCGCCGCGACGACCTCGACGCCGCGGTCGCCGAGGCCGACGTGGTCTCGCTGCACGCGCCGCTGACGTCCTCGACGAAGGGGCTGTTCGACGCCGAGCTCCTGGCCGCGATGAAGCCCGGCGCGATCCTCGTGAACACCGCCCGCGGCGGCCTCGTCGGCACCGATGCGCTGCGCGCGGCGCTCGCGTCGGGAGCGCTCGGCTTCGCCGCGCTCGACGTGACCGACCCGGAGCCGCTGCCGCCCGACCACCCCCTGCTCACCGCGCCGAACCTCCTCGTCGTCCCGCACATCGGCTCGGCGACCACCGCCGCCCGCGAGCGCATGGCCGACCTCGCGGTCGACAACCTCCTCGCGGGCCTCGACGGCCGGCCGCTGCCGCACGCGGCGTCGTAGGCTGCCGCCCTCATGCGCGTCGCGGTGGTGGACATCGGCACGAACTCGACCCGGCTTCTCGTGGCCGACGTCGTCGACGGGACGGTCGCGACGGAGCTCGCGCGGGAGTCGATCGTCACGCGGCTCGGCCAGGGCGTCGACGCCACCTGGCGGCTCGCCGACGAGGCGATGGACCGCGTGTTCGACGTGCTCGCCAAGTACCGCGAGCACATCGACCAGCTCGGCGTCGAACGGCACGTCGCCGTGCTCACGAGCGCGGTCCGCGACTCCGCCAACGGCGAGGAGTTCCGGGCGACCGTCAAGGAGCGGTTCGACCTCGACGCGCGCGTGCTCGAGGGCACCGAGGAGGCCGCGCTGACGTTCCTCGGCGCGACGAGCGAGCGCGCCG
>CADCVT010000056.1 GCA_902806215.1 uncultured Solirubrobacteraceae bacterium
CTCGACCCCGAAGCGGCGGTCGGGTCGGTCGGTGCCGAAGCGCGACACCGCGTCGGCGTAGGACACGCGCTCATACGGCGGCGGCGGCACCGGTCGCGGGCTGAGCGCGAGCACCGGCGCCATGACCTGCTCGATCGTCGTCATGACGTCGTCTTCGGTGACGAACGCCATCTCGACGTCGAGCTGGGTGAACTCCGGCTGGCGATCGGCGCGCGTGTCCTCGTCGCGGAAGCAGCGGGCGATCTGGTAGTAGCGCTCGTAGCCGCCCATCATCAACAGCTGCTTGAAGAGCTGCGGCGACTGCGGCAGCGCGTACCAGGTGCCGGGCTCACGGCGGTTCGGCAGCACGTAGTCGCGCGCGCCCTCGGGCGTGGACTTGGTGAGGATCGGCGTCTCGATGTCGAGGAAGTCGCGCGCGTCGAGCTCGCGCCGCATGATCGACGTGATCTCGTGGCGCAGGGTCAGCGCGCGCTGCATCTGCCGGCGGCGCAGGTCGAGGTAGCGGTACTTCAGCCGCAGGACCTCGTCGACGTCGGTGTCCTCGTCGAGCGGGAACGGCGGCGTCTCGGCGGGCGCGAGGTGCTCAAGCCGCGTCGTGGAGACCTCGATCTCCCCCGTGCCGAGCTCGGGGTTGAAGTTGCGCTCGTCGCGCGCGACGACCTTGCCGTGCGCGGAGATCACGTGCTCGGGCCGGACGGCCTCGGCCGTCGCGAACGCCTCGTCGCCGGGGTGCACGACGAGCTGGACGATGCCGGAGCGGTCGCGCAGGTCGATGAAGATCAGCCCGCCGTGGTCGCGCCGGCCGTCCACCCATCCGGCGACGCGGACCTCGCGGTCGACGTCGGCCGTGCGCAGGGACCCCGCCCACGTGTCGCGGTACTCGTTGGCGATGGGCGTCTGCTTCACAGCTGGTCCTCTCGGCGTATCCGGGCGACGACTGACTCTGGAGCGGTGATCTCCTGGCCCGTCTCGAGGCTCTTCAGAACAACGGCATCATCGAGGACGACCAGCCACCGGGCGCGCAAGCGATCTGCCTGCTTCCGCTGGCCCTTGAGGGACCGGCCGGCGAGCTCCATCTGCGCGCTCATGCCCTCTCGGCGCGCGTCGTACACGAGCTGGAAGGCGTCGGCGCGGAGCGCCGGGTGCGCGTAGGCGACGAAGATGTCGACGGGAGCCTCGGCCGTGGGTCGCTCGCCGGCAGCAAGCAGGATGCGCTCGACGCCGGCGGCCCAGCCGATGCCGGGGGTCGGCTTGCCGCCGAGCATCTCGACGAGGCCGTCGTAGCGCCCGCCGCCGCCGACGCCGCTCTGGGCGCCGAGCGCGTCGGACGTGAACTCGAACACCGTGCGCGTGTAGTAGTCCAGGCCGCGGACGAGCGTCGGGTCGATCTCGTACTCGAGGTCGACCGCGTCGAGCAGGCGGCGGACCTCTGCGAAGTGCTCGGCGTCGTCGGGCGAGAGCTCGTCGAGGAGCTTCGGCGCGCCCTCCATGACCGGGGCCGCCTCATCGGAGTCGAACGCGCGCAGCGGGTTGAGGTCGATGCGGTCGACGACGTCCTTGGGGAGCCACTCCTCGTTGGCGCGCAGGTACGCGATCAGGTGCTCGCGGTAGCGCTCGCGCGTCTCGGCGGTGCCCAGCGACCCGAGCCGCAGCCGCACGCCCTCTGACCCGAGGTCGTCGAGCAGCGTCTGGAGGAGCACGATCGACTCGGCGTCGACCGCCGGGTCGTCCGAGCCGATCGCCTCGGCGCCGACCTGCCAGAACTGGCGGAAGCGGCCGGCCTGCGGCTTCTCGGCGCGGTAGAAGCTCGACAGGTACCAGAGCTTCACCGGCTGCGCGAGCTTGTGCATGCCGTGCTCCATGTACGCGCGGCACACCGGCGCGGTCCCCTCCGGGCGCAGCGTCATCGAGCGCCCGCCGCCGTCGTCGAAGGTGAACATCTCCTTCTGGACGATGTCGGTGGACTCCCCCACGCCGCGCGCGAAGAGCTCGGTCGCCTCGAACGTCGGTGTCTCGATCCGGCGGTAGCCGGCGCCCTCGAGGATCCGCTGCGCGGCGTGCGCGACGCGTTCGCGATCGGACTGCTGGTCGGGCAGCAGGTCCGAGGTGCCCTTGGGCGCCCTCACACCAGCTCGGCGAGGAAGGGGTTCGTCTGCCGCTCTTTGCCGAGGGTGGTCGCGCCCATGTGCCCGGGAAGGACCTGGAAGTCGTCGGGGTAGCGGTCCAGGAGCAGCGCGATCGACTTCGCGAGGACGTCCCAGTCGCCGCCGGGCAGGTCGGTACGGCCGACCGACCCCTGGAAGAGCACGTCGCCGGAGAACAGCACGCCGTGCCCGGGCACCGCGTAGGTGACGTGGCCGGGGCTGTGGCCGGGCGTGAAGACGACCTCGATGGTGAAGCCGGCCAGCTCGAGCGTCTCGCCGCCCTCGACCGTCTCCTCCGGGTCGTGGTTCTCGTACGGGCCGAACCCGGGCCACGGGACGAAGCTCATGATGTCCTGGACCATCGGGACCTCGAGCCTGGGGCAGTACACGGGGGCGCCGGTCGCGCGGGCCACCGGGGCGAGCGCGCCGACGTGATCGAAGTGGCAGTGGGTCAGGAGGATCGCGTCGACCTTCGTGATGCCGAGCTCCTCGATCCCGCTGAGGATGACCTCGGCCTCGTCGCCGGGGTCGACGACGACGCCGCGCCCGTCCGCGCCCTTCGCGATGAAGCAGTTCTCCTGGACCGGGCCGACCGTGACGCCGCGGACGTCCATCAGCCGGCGGCCGCCTTCTTGCGCTGGTTGCGGTTGTAGATCGCCATGTCCACGTAGTACCCGAGCGGGATGTAGAAGACGAAGGCGAGCAGGCCCACGCTGACGGCGGTGGCGATCTCCTGGTCGAAGAACAGGACGACCGCCACGACGAACACGAGCGCGGCGATGGCGGCGCGGTTGGCCGCGCCGCGCCACGTCGGCGGCTGGTTGCGCCGGTCCTCGGCGCGGCGCCGGCGCTCCTCCATCTTCGACGCGGGCGCGCGCTCCATGTCGGTCGGCTTGCGGCCGGTCCGGCCGCGCGACTCGACGATCCCGGCGGCGTTGCCGCGGTGCTTCGTGGTGCGCTTCTTCCTCGTCTGGGCCACGCCTTGAGCCTACTGCGGCCGTGCGGAACCCCAAGCGTCGAGGTCCCGACCTGGGCGGTCGACAACTCGACACTCGATGGTTCAGCGAACGCCCGCGTCCTCGAGCGTGCGGCGGTTGCGGACCGGGACCTTCTCCGGCCAGCCGTCGAACGCGGCGGCGGGCGCGAGGCCGACGAGCTCCGCCGCCCGGACGGGGGCGTGCTTCTGCACCGCCTTCAGGACCTGGACGAGCGGGGTCGCCCGGTGGTCCTCGACGTTGGTCGAGACCTGCGGCGTCTGGCCGGCGTCGAGCGCGACGCCGATCGCCCGCACGCCGGGCAGCCCGTCCTCGCCGCCCTCGCGGATCCGCGCGGCGATCGTGCGGGCCGCGCTCGGCGGCAGGTCGCCGGTCAGCTCGAGGTTGAACGCGACGAGCGGCGGGCGCGCGCCGACGAGCACGGCGCCGCTGCGGTCCTCGATCGCGGACGGCCCGAAGTCGGGCGTCCGTTCGCGCAGCGCCTCGATCCCGCCGCGGCGCAGCTCCGCACGGGTGCGACCCTGCGCGAGCTGGCCGTACAGGTACACCGGCAGCCCCTGCTCGCCGAGCAGGTCGGCGGCCAGCAGCGCCTCGGCGCACGCCGCCCCACGGCGCTCGTCGTCGAGGAAGACCACGGGAGCGACGTCGATCACGCCGACGTGCGGGTGCTGCCCGCGCGGCTCGCGCAGGTCGATGCGCTCGACCGCCTCCGCGGCGCCCTCGGCGAGGGCCGGCGCGAGCTCGCCCGGCTTTCCCGCGAGCGTGTACACGGTGCGGTGATGGTCCTCGTCGCTGTGGACGTCGAGCAGCCGCGCCCCGGTCGAGGTGAACGCGTCGGCGATCGCCCAGATCGCCTCGGCGTCGCGGCCCTCGGACACGTTGGGGATCGCCAGCAGCATCTCCCGAGGAGCGTACGAACGCTCCTACGGCGCGCTGAGCCGGACGCGACCGCCGCGTGCGGGCGCGAGCGTCACGCCGCGCCGGCGGACCCGCTCGGGCGCGCTCGTGAAGGCTCCGGCCTTGGCCGCCTCGTCGAGCACAGCGTCCATCTCCATGAGCGCGAACGCGGCGCCGAGGCACCGCCGCGTCCCGCCGCCGAAGGGGATGTACGCGTACGACGGCGGAGGCTCCTCGAAGCGCTCGGGCCGGAACGCGAGCGGGTCGCCCCACGTGTCCGCCCGGCGGTGCGCGAGGTAGATGCACGGCGCGACGTGCACGCCCGCGGGCAGGACGCGGCCCGCGACCTCGAACGGCTCGGCGAGCTTGCGCGGCGCGATCGACAGCACCGGTCGGACGCGCAGCACCTCCTTGACGACCGCCTCGCGGTACGCGGGCTCCCCCAGCCGCTCGACGACCCGCGGGTGCCGCCCGAGCCGCTCGAACGCCCACGCCAGCGACGTCGCCGTCGTCTCGTGACCGGCCGCGAGCAGCGTCACGAGCTGATCGCACACCTCGGCGTCGGAGGACGACGCCGCGAGAAGCTCGTCGATGATCGGAGCGTCCGCACGGAGCACCGGGGTGCTGCGGCGCCGTGCGGAGATCAACGCGAACAGCTGCTCATCGACGACAGACACCGCCCGCTCGAACCCCGACGTCGCTCCGAGCACCATCGCCACGAGCCGCGGCGCGTTGCGCGTGAGCGCGAGGGCGCGCTCGATGGCGATACGGAGCGCGGGGTCGCTGCTCCCGAACACGATCCGCATGATCACGTCGAGCGTCAGGGCCTGCATCCGCTCGTGGGTCCGCACCGGCCGGTCGCGCGGCCACGACGCGAGCTCCTCCCGCGCGAGCCGGGCGACGAGCTCGCGGTGCGCGCGCATCCGCTCGCCGTGGAACGGCGGCAGCATCCGCCGGCGCTGCGCGAGGTGCTCGTCGCCGTCGAGGACGAGGATCGAGCTGCGGCCCGCGAACGGCTCGAGGATCGATCCGCTCCCGCCGGCGCGGAGCACGTCCGGCGACGCGGTGAACACGCGACGCACGTCGTCGGGCGCGCTCACCAGCACCATCGGCGCGTCGGCCCAGTGCGTGCGTAGCGTGAACGGCTCGCCGTAGCGCGCGGCGCACCGGCGCAGGAAGGCCGTGGGGCGCACGACGAACTCGGCGGTCTGAGCGGCCCGCGGCTCGCGCGGTCCCGGCGGCAGCACGGCGCGCACGGCTCAGTCGAGCACGTAGACGCCGTTCTCGACGACGGTCGTCCCGCCGATCGTGAGCGTCGGGTCGACCACGACGACGTCCTCGTGGACCGGGACGCTGACCGTCCCGCCGATGCCCGCGCTCGCGCCGAAGGCGACGTGGACGGTGCCGAGGATCTTCTCGTCCTCGAGCAGGTTGCCGGTCAGCTGCGCGCGGTCGTTCGTGCCGACGCCGAGCTCGGCGAGGTGCCGGCCGTCGGGGCCGAACGCGTCGAGGTGGTCGACGAAGCGCTGCCCGGGCGCGTCGACGCCCGTCAGGCGCCCGTTCTCGACCGCGAGCCTGACCTCCCCCAGCTCGAGCCCGAAGTGCCCGATCGTCGTGCCGACGAACGTCCCTGAGCCGCCCGACGGCGAGACGAAGCACTCGCCGCACGGCAGGTTCCCGAACGCCGCGCGGGCGGTGAGGTCGCCGGCGTCGGCGATCGCGCTGCGGCCGCGCAGCTCGAAGAAGATGTCCGAGCCCTTGGGGCAGGTGAAGTGCGCGTCGTCGGCGTGGGTCAGCAGCTCGGCGACCGCGCCGCTGCGCCGGGCCATCTGCTCGAACTCCGCGCTCATGAGCCGCGCGAACATGTCCTGCTCGACGCCGGGCAGCGTGGCGCCGCGAGCACCAGCGTCCGAGGCGGCCTTGCGCGCCTTCGTGTGCGACAGCGACGGCAGGCACGGCGCGAGGAACACGTCGCAGGCGGCGAACGAGGCGGCGACGGTCGGCGGCGGCTCGGTCCCGCGCTCGGGGCGCGGCGGGAGCACGGTGTAGATCGCGTCTGCGCGGGCGTCGATCGCCGCGGCGTGGAGCGACTGCGCGATCTCGACGCGCGTCGGGTCGCAGACGACGAAGACGTTCTCGCCCGGCTTGATCGCCAGGCACCGTTCGACGACGGTGCGGGCGGCAGTGCTCAGATCGGCCATCGCTCCGCAGACTACGGAGCGCTCTGCCCCACCGTGCCGCGGCCCGCCCACGTCGCGATGCGGGGCGTCGCCGCGACGGCCGTGAACCACGGCTCGCGCGGGATCGGCGGCGGCACGACGATCTCGTACCGGCCATCCGGACCGGTGACGCCGCGGTACGGCGTGTCCTGGAAGCGCTCGGGTGTGCCGCTGCGCCGGAGGAGCTCCACCCGGACGCCGGCGACCGGGTCCGTCCTGAGGATCTCGCCGTCGCCGACGACAAGGCGGGTGAGCGCACCGCGGAACGGCAGCGGCATCCCCTGGCGAGGCCGTCCCGGGCGGTCGGTCGCGTACTCGACGGTGAGACGCGGCGCGAGCTCGCGCACCTGCCGGCTGAAGGGGCTGTGGATCGCCTCCACGACGCGGCACGGGACGGGCGTGCTGGGCGAACACGTGTCGATCTCGTCGTCCTGCGCCTCGAGGTAGACGTGCGTGCCGCTGCTCGTCTTGGCGAAGCCGCCAGTCAGGGGGACGTGCGCGCGGACCTCGACCAGCCGGCCGCCGAACGTCGGCACGCGGACGAACGAATGCGCCTGGCGGACGCCGTAGCGAACGGTCGTCACGTGGTCCTGATCGATCGCCACCTGCCCGAAGCGGTTCGACTCCTCACCGAAGGCCTGTCGCAGCAGCACGGCCGAGGACGGCCCACCACGCCGCGCGCTGTAGCGCCGCACCTCCGAGGTCTTGCGACCGGCGCCATTCTGGTCGGCCTCGGACAGGTCGAGACTCGAGACGAGGATGCGGCTCCCGCGGATCGCGAGGTGGCCGGCCGGCGTGATCAGGCACTTCGAGCGCAGCAGCCGGCGGCTGGGCGCGCTCGAGAAGACGTTGCGCACGTACGGGACATCGCAGCCACGGACGCGGCGCGTGAAGGCGATCGTCGAGCGCCACAGCGCGGGCGTCGCCTCGCGGAAGCCCGGCGAGGAGACCTCCGCGACCGGACGGTCGATGCCCGACGCGGTGTTGTACCGGCGGATGTCGCAGCCTCGGGCGGTGCAGCGCTGGTAGACCGCGTTGACGTTGCTGTCGACGTCGGGGCCGAGCGAGACGTCGAAGGGACGCGAGGAGGACGCGAGGTTCGGCAGGAACTCGTCTCCCTGTGGGGTGCGCAGGACGAGGCGGAACCGGTCACCTTCGGCGCGCGACCACGCGCTCCAGCCGCCGTAGCCGGCCAGCGGCGTCTCGCGCAGGACCTCGGCGACGGCCTCGTCGGCGCGCGCCGGCGCGGGTGCGGCGACGGCGCAGACAGCGACGAGGAACAGGGCTCGGCGGACGCTCATGGCCGCATCAACTGCTCAGGTGCACCGAAGGTTGCGGCGTTGGTCACCGAGATGACCACGCCCGCGACGAGCGGCACCGTGACCGGTTGCCTGGCCGCTCCTACAAGGGCGCGAACTTCGCCGTGAAGTGCCGCAGCGACGGCGGCTCCTCGACGATCTTCAGGCCGCGGAGCTCGTCGGCCTTCGCTGCGACGGCGGTCACGACCTCGACGACGTAGTCGACGTGGGACTGCGTGTAGGTGCGGCGCGGGATCGCGAGGCGGACGAGGTCCATCGGGCCCGGGAGCTCGCTCCCGTCGGGCTGGCGGCCGAACATGACGGTGCCGATCTCGCAGCCGCGGATCCCGCCCTCGCGGTACAGCGCGACCGCAAGCGCCTGACCCGGGTACTGGAGCGGCTCGATGTGCGGCAGCAGCGCTCGCGCGTCGAGGTAGACGGCGTGGCCGCCGATCGGCTGCACGACCGGCACCCCCGCGCGGGTCAGCGCGTCGCCGAGGTAGGCGGTGCTGAGGACGCGATAGCGCAGGTAGTCGTGCTCGACGACCTCCTTGAGGCCCTGCGCGACGGCCTCGAGGTCGCGGCCGGACAGGCCGCCGTAGGTCGGGAAGCCCTCGGTGAGGATCAGCAGCGTGCGGCACTGCTCGGCGATCGCGTCGTCGTCGAGCGCGAGCCAGCCGCCGATGTTCGCCAGGCCGTCCTTCTTCGCGCTCATCGTCATGCCGTCCGCCAGCGACGCCATGTCCTTGACGATGTCGCGGACGTCGCGGTTCTCCTGGCCGGGCTCGCGCTCGCGGATGAACCACGCGTTCTCGGCGAAGCGGCAGGCGTCGAGGAAGAGCGGGATCCCGTGCGACTCGCAGATCGCCTTCACCGCGCGGAGGTTCTCGAGGCTGACCGGCTGGCCTCCCCCGCTGTTGTTCGTCACCGTCACGAAGACGCACGGCACGTCGCTGTCCTGCAGCGTCCGCTCGAGCGCGTCGAGGTCCATGTTCCCCTTGAAGGGGTGGCGGTCGCTCGGGACGCGCGCCTCGGCGATCGGGATGTCGAGCGCGATCGCCCCCGTCGCCTCGACGTTCGCGCGAGTCGTGTCGAAGTGCGTGTTGTTCGGGACGACCTTGCCCGGGCCGGCGATGACGCTGAAGAGGATCTTCTCCGCCGCGCGGCCCTGGTGGGTCGGGATGACGTGCTCGAAGGCGAAGAGGTCCTGGACCGCGTCGCGGAAGCGGAACCAGCTCGGCGAGCCCGCGTAGGACTCGTCGCCGCGCTGCACGCCGGCCCACTGCTCGGACGACATCGCCCCCGTCCCGCTGTCGGTCAGCAGGTCGATGAGGACGTCCTGGGCCCGCAGGCTGAACAGGTTGAAGCCGACGTCCTCGAGGAGGCTCGCGCGCTCGGAGAGCGTCGTCATCCGGATCGGCTCGACGGAGTGGATCCGAAACGGCTCGATGATCGTGCGCCACTCGGTCACGTGGCGCACTCTGTCACGTCCGTTGCCGTGCTAGCCGGCGAAGGTGACGACGTACGTCAGGCTGCGGCGCTTGCTGCCGTGCGGCAGGCCGCGGACGACGCCGACGCCCATCTTCGTGAACGCGCGGTAGAGCGTGGCCTTCTTGTGGATCGCGCTGCGCATCCACGCGCGGTTGATCGCGACCGGGGAGCCGCCCCAGCCGAGGTTCTCACCGACGGAGAACGCGCGGGACTTGCGGAAGACGCGAGCGCGCTTGACGCGCTGGACCAGCCCGCCGGCCTTCGGCGAGTTGTGGCCCGTGAAGGAGAAGGAGACCATGTGCTTGGCGTGGCGGCCGGCGACCTTCGCGAGCTTCGCGTCGTGACGCAGGGCCGGGATGCCGCGCTTGCGACGCTCCTGGTTCACCAGGCAGAACATGGCGGCGGCGGCAGCACGCTTGCTGCTCTTCGAGCGCTCGCCCTTGCAACCCGCCTGGGCAGGCGCGGGAGAGATGGCAGACAGCGACAGCACAGCAATGGCTGCAAGTACGACGACGAAGGCCGATCGGGCGGAAAGGATCGACTTCCGGTTCGGCATGGTCATAGACATGTCGGAACCTCCTTGGCACACACGTGTTCAACGCACGTCAGCACTGCCCTGCTCGACGCCGACTGCCTAGGCGCCCAAATGAGGACTGGCGCAACGCACAAGAGCCGGTCCCGTCTGGACCAACCCCCGCTGGTCCCGAGGCACATATCCCATGCCCCTCGACCGGCGTAGCTCTGTTCGTTTCCAGTTCCGGTCCGCGCGGTTGCGCGATCCAGAGCCGTGGAAGGTAGCGGACCCTCCCGACGACTGTCTCGCCGCCACCCGAACAGGCGCACCGGCCGCTACTCTTCCGGCCGTCCCCGCCGGAGTAGCTCAGTCGGTTAGAGCAGCGGAATCATAATCCGCGTGTCGGGGGTTCGAGTCCCTCCTCCGGCACTTCTGAAAGTCCGCCGTGCGGGCTTTTCTCGTTCTCGGGCTCATGGCCGGAAACGCTTCGTGTCCCGAATATGTCCCGGCCTCCGCCGGACGTGTCCGAAAACCGCGCCGATGATGTCAGTGCGGATGGTTGAGCCGAGCGGACACGTCTTCAGAGTCGACCGTCGGCGCGGACCGGTCTGGTACGCGAAGTACCGGCTGCCCGACGGCCGCCAGGTCCAGAAGAAGATCGGTCCCGCCTGGACCCAGCGCGGCCGCCCGGCTTTGGGCTTCCACACCAAGCGGACCGCCGAGGCCTGGCTGCGCGACGTGCTCGACCAGGCCCGCCGCGACGTCCTTGCCGGGATGACCCAGACCGGCGTGACCTTC
>CADCVT010000057.1 GCA_902806215.1 uncultured Solirubrobacteraceae bacterium
AGGCGCGGGACGACGACCCGGGCGAGCACGACGACGAGGGCCAGCGCGCCGGCCCCGAGCGCGAGGACCCGGACCGGCGACGCGTCGCCACCCTGGAGCGCGACGGCGACGGCGAGCAGCGGCCAGACGAGCACCTCCTGCGCCGCGGCGGCGGCGAGCGCGACCCGGCCGGCGGGCGTCCCGCGCAGCCCGCGGCCCTCGACGATCCGCGACAGCACCGGGAACGCGGTGACCGCGATCGCGGTGCCGAGGAACAGCGTGAACGGCAGCAGCGGCGGGTCGCTCTCGACGCTCGGGTGGACGACCAGCGCGAGCCCCGCGCCCGCGAGCCACGGCACGGCGAAGGAGGCGACGCCGACGAGTGCGACGGCGCGGCCCTCGCGTCGCAGCGAGCGCAGGTCGAGGCCGGCGCCGACCACGAACAGGTACGCGACGAGCGCCACCTCGCCCAGGCGTTTGAGGACGTCGCGCGCCTCCGGCGTGAACAGCGCGCCCGAGGGATCGCCCGGCAGCGCGCCGAGCACCGACGCGCCGAGAACGAGCCCGGCGAGTACCTCCGCCATGACCGGCGGCTGCGCCGCGCGGGCGAGCACGCCGCGAAGCAGCCGCGCCACCGCGACGATGAGCACCAGATCGATGACGACGAGGCCGGCCGTCCGCACCGAAGGGGTACGGCGGGGCCGGCCCGAGCGCGCGACGGCAACGCGCCCGGTCCTGCCGAGCGGCTAGGCCCAGCTCTCCTCGTACGCCTCCACGAGGAAGCGGTCGACCGCGTCGCGATCGGCGTCCTCGGGGACGTCGCTGTCGCGCACCGCCTGCTCGAGCCGCGCGGTCGTCGCGTCGATCTCGGCGACGATCTCGTCGAGCGTCGGCTCGCCGCGGCGCACGCGCATGAGCAGCTCGCGCTGCGGCTCGGGCACCGGGAGGGTGATCCGGCCGGTGGTCAGCAGCTCGTGGCCCTGCGCGCCGATGCGCAGCGAGTGCATCGCGTACTTCGTGTCGTAGCCGTGCTCGCGGGAGCGCTCGCGCGTCCGCGTCGCGTGCCGCTCGCCGAGGAGCCCCCGCCGCTGCGCCTCGAGGTAGCCGAGGAACGCGCGGCCGGTCCGCCGGGAGACGAACGCCGGAGCGAGCGCCTGGAGCCGCTCGCCGAGCGACGTGCGCGAGACGACGTGCTCGCCGTCGGAGACGAAGAGCAGGAGCAGCACGGTCGGCGAGCCCTTGAGCGCGAGCCGGCAGTACTTGCGCAGGCCGTAGACGACGAGGTCGAGGTCGCCGGGACCGCTCGGGTCCCCCTCGGCCTGCGTCCGGTAGACGTAGTGCTCGAACTCGCGCAGCCCGAGCACGTACTCGCGCGGCTCGACGCAGACGGCCATCTCGTCGCGGTCGTCGGTGCCGGGGTTGTTCAGGCCGTGCAGCTGCGAGCCGACGACGGCACGCAGGATCGTGCCCTCCTCGGCGATCCGCCGCGCGACCTCCCGATCGCGCTCCTTGCTCCTGACCAACGGCATCGCGGCAGCGTAGAGCCGGCACCGCGCAGCCCGAGCGCGTGGGTTCGAGCCTCAGCCCGCCGGCCGCGCGAGCGTCACCGCGAAGAGGTCCTCCGGGTCGGTGTAGAAGCCGGCCGCGTCGAGGCCCGCGGCCTCGAGGTCGGCGGTCAGGCGCGCCGGGGTGAACTTCGCGCTGATCTCCGTGCGCATCTCCTCGCGCGCGGCGAAGTGGACGTCGAGGTCGAGCGCCTCGACGCGCACGGTCTGGTGGGCCCGCGAGCGCAGCCGCATCTCGATCCACTCGTGCTCGGTGTCGAAGAACGCGACGTGGTCGAACGCGTCGACGTCGAAGTCGGCGCCGAGCTCGCGGTTGAGCACGTGCAGGACGTTCTTGTTGAACTCGGCGGTCACGCCGGCCGCGTCGTCGTAGGCGGCCTCGAGCACGGCGGGCGCCTTGACGAGGTCCGTGCCGAGCAGCAGCGCGTCGTCCGGGCCGAGCTGGCCCGCGATGTGCCGCAGGAAGCGCCGCCGAGCTCCCGGCAGGAAGTTGCCGATCGTCCCGCCGAGGAACACGACGAGCCTCGGCCCCGACGGCGGCGGGAGGTGGCTGAGGTGGCGCTCGAAGTCGCCGACGAGCCCGTGCACCGCGAGCCCCGGGTACTCGAGCACGAGCTGCTCCGCGCACGCGGCGACGGTCGACGCGGACACGTCGACCGGCACGTAGCGCTCGAGCGTCTCCGCGGCGCGCAGCGCGTCGAGCAGCACGCGGGTCTTCGTCGCGTAGCCGGCGCCGAGCTCGACGAGTTCCGAGGCGCCGGTCGCCGAAGCGATCTCCGCCGCCCGCGCGTGCAGGATCGCCCGCTCGGTCCGCGTCGGGTAGTACTCGGGCAGCTCGCAGATCTGCTCGAACAGCTCCGACCCGCGCGTGTCGTAGAAGTGCTTGGGCGGGAGCTCCTTGAACGGCCGCGTGAGCCCGTCGAGGACGTCCTCGGCCAGCGTGCGCTCACCGCTCTCGTTCAGGCGCTCGTCGATCTGGACGGTGGTCATGAGGTCTCCTTGACGAGTCGCAGGCCACTGAAGATCTGCCGCCGCTGCGGCAGATCCCAGTTGCGGAAGGTGCGCGTGGCAACGCGCGGCGAGGCAGCCCACGATCCGCCGCGCAGCACGCGGTGGCTGCGGCGGAAGAACACCTGGCTGTACTCGGGGTACGGGTACGCCGAGAAGCCGGGGTAGCCGTCGAACTCGGTCGACGTCCACTCCCACACCAGTCCGACTCCGTCGAGAGCCGTCCCGTGGTTCCAGGTCGCCGCCCTCTCCCACTCCACCTCGGTGGGGAGCCGGGCCCCGAGGCTTCGCGCGAAGGCGTCGGCCTCGAACCACGAGACGTGCTGGACGGGATGCTCGTCGGCACCCGTCCAGGCGAGAGGGTGCGTGATGTCGTACTCCTCCTTCCACGACCACCCCTCGTCGCTCCACCACTCGCGCCGCACGTAGCCGCCGCCTTCGACGAAGGAGAGGAACGTCGCGTTGGTGATGGGGGTGCGTGTGATGCGGAAGGACGGGACCTCGACCTCGTGCTGCGGACGCTCGTTGTCGTAGGCGAAGCCGTCGTCGCCGGCGCCCATGAGGAACGCGCCGGCGGGGATCTCGAGGAAGTCGGGCTCGCCGGCGAAGGACGGCATCGCCGACGGGAAGCCGCCGCTGCGCCCGCCGAGGAAGAGCGCCTGGCGCATGGTCTCGGTGTGCTGGAGCTCGTGGCGCAGGACGAGCTCGTGCAGGTCGCTCGGCCCGCGATCGGCCAGCACGCTCAGCGTGCGCGACCGGACGCGCTCCAGGTACTCGCCGGCCCCGTCGCGGTCGAGCAGCTCGACCTCGGCCCGCGCGGCGCGCGGCGTCTCGAACGCGTCGTAGACCGCCGCCAGGTCCTCGCGCAGGAGCGGCTCGCCCGCCAGCCGGTGGACGCACCACAGGTCCTCGTAGGCCGCGATGTGCCCGAGGTCCCACACGAGCGGCGACATGATCGGCGCGAGCGGCTCGTGCAGCGTCTCGTGGTCGAGGCCGTCGACCAGCCGCAACGTCCGGTCGCGCGTGTCGCGCAGGGTGTCCGGGAGAGCAGCCATGTGCCGTTGCTACGCAACGTACCGGGTCTCTGGATCGCCCTGCGGCGTTTCGCTGCTCAGGCGCGCTCGAAGTGCGCGAGCGTGAGGACGCTGGAGATCGTCGTCGCGTCCGTGGATGTCCGCTCCTGGAGGTCCATCGCCAGCGCCAGCACGCCGGCCAGCATCGCGTTGACCTCGCTCCACCCGGCCTCGTCGAGTTCGAGCTGCACGGACGACAGATGCCGGTCGGTCCGCGCGTCGAACGTCCCGTCGCGCACCGATGCCGCCGCCATCTCGATGAACCCGTCGAGCGCCACCGCGGTCACCGAGTCGCGGACGTTCGGCGGCAGCGCGGCCCAGTCGTCATCGGACAGCTCGGCCCTGCGCAGCGGGCGGTAGAAGTGCTGGACGGCGCCGCGCCGGTACTTCGTGTCGGCCAGCTCGATGCAGCCGAGCTCCTCGAGCGTGCGCACGTGGTAGCTCACGACGCCGAGCGACTCGCCGAGCTTGTCGGCGATGTCCTTGGGGCTCGTGACCCCCCGGTTCATCTCGCGCAGGATCTGCAGGCGAAGAGGGTGGGAGAGCGCCTTGAGGTAGGCAGCGTGATCTGCGCTCGACTTCAGCTCGCCCTGGGTCGCCATGAGATCGCTGACCATAGTGAGCGACTTTTCAGCTAACAAGCTGCGGTGAGTCCGAAGGAGCTCACCGGTGAGAGGAATCTCAGCGGAGCGGTCAGGAAGCGGGCGCTGGTTCCGGCGCGGGTGGCCGCGGCTCCGGGGGCGGCGTCAGCGCCGCCGCGGTGATGACGAGGACGAACGCCAGCAGCCGCACCGCGAGCCCGAGCGGGTCCTCGGGCAGCGGCTCTTGGAAGACGATCGGGCCGGCCGCGATGGTGATGACGTTCGCGGCCGCGCTGGTCACGGCGATGACGGCGACCGCGCCGCCGATCTGGAGGCTGCGAGCGCTGACGAGCAGGCCGAGGAGCGACAGGATCAGGATCACCAGTGCGAGCGGGTGCAGCAGCACGCCGGCGCCGCGCTCGTCGAGCGAGCCGCTGAGGGCCTTGATCGAGACGTCCGACGCGCCCCAGATGAGCCCGGCCGACGCCGCGAGGTACGGAGCGGCGCGGTGTCCGGCGCTGCGCGAGAGCGGGACGAGCGCGAGCCCGACGCCGAGCGCGAGCCCCGCGTAGACGGCGAGGGTCGCGGCGTCGTAGTCGGAGTGGGCCTTGTCGCCGGTGCCCGAGAGCGTCGCGGCGAGGAACGCGAGGCCGATCGCCGTCAGCGCGACGCCGATCCACTCGCGCCGCGTGACGTTCTGCCCGAACAGGCGGTCAGCGATGACCGTCAGCAGCACGAGGCCGCCCGCGATCGTCGACTGCACGAGCGAGATCGGCGCGAGCGCGAGCGCCGCTACGTGGAAGCCCCACGAGCACATCGCCACGACGATCCCGAGGACGTACCAGGGCGAGCTGAACAGGGCGATCGAGCTCGAGATCGGCCGGGAGAACTCCACCGCGGGCGCGTTCACCGAGCCGCGGTGCTTGTAGAGGAAGCCGATGATCGACGTGAGCGCGGTGGCCACGGCGAAGAGCAGGCCGAGCTGGACCGAGAAGCTCACGGGACCGAGCGTAGTGCCCGCTTGTGCGCGCGCTGACGACCTCCTTGACACGCTCGCGACAGGTGATACAACGTCCTTCAACGACATCAGGTCATCTCGCCGAGAGGCGGAGCCGGGTATGTCGTACACAACACGCCCCTTGCCAGGGGCGGAGCAAAAGCAGGCCAGCGCCCTCTCGCCGAGGGCGCTGATCGTTCATGGTGGTGTCCCGATGCACCTCACCCAGCTCGACACCGACCTCGCGATCTGCAGGCTGCCCGTGCGTGACGGCGTTCCCCCGTGGTTCACCCTCGAGCCGCCGTTGACGGCCGCGGTGGTGCGCGGAGGCGAGCTGACGCTGGTCGCGCCGCAGGCGAGCGTCCCCGACGACGTGACGGCCGAGCGCGGCTGGCGGGCGATCGAGGTCACCGGGCCGCTCGACCTGACGATGACCGGCGTCATGGCCGCGCTGTCGCAGGCGCTCGCGCAGGCAGGCGTCGCGCTGTTCGCCGTCAGCTCGTACGACACCGACGTGCTGCTCGTGCGGCGCACGCAGCTGCAGGCCGCGGTGGACGCGCTGCGCGACGCGGGCCACGTGGTCGGCGATCAGCCGTAGGGCCTAGGATCGGCCGTCATGGCGCTTGCACACGACCGCGGCGGCAGCGGCGAGCCGCTCCTCCTCATCCACGGCATCGGCAGCCAGTGGCAGGTCTGGCAACCGGTCCTGCCCGCGCTGCGCGCCGAGCGCGACGTGCTCGCGATCGACCTGCCCGGCTTCGGCGAATCGGCTGTGCTCGACGGCGGACGCACGCCGTCGATCGACGCGCTCGCCGACGCGGTCGTCGCGTTCCTCGACGGGATCGGCTGGGACCGCCCGCACGTGGCGGGCAACTCGCTCGGCGGCTGGCTGGCGCTCGAGCTCTCCAAGCGCGGCCGCGCCGCCTCGGCGTGCGCGCTGTCGCCCGCCGGGTTCTGGAACCACCGCGAGCACGTCTTCGCGGTCGCCTCGCTGCGCAACGCCCAGACGGTCGTGCAGAAGCTCGACTCCCGTCTCGAGTCGCTCTACGCCAACGGGGCGTTCAAGGCCGTTGCGATGGGGCAGCTCGTCGCGCGGCCCGACCGGCTGCCGGCCGAGGCGGCGGTCGCCTCGGCGCGCAACCTCGGTCGCAGCCCGGGGTGGAAGCCGACGCTCGCCGCGATGAGCGGTCGGGACGTCCACTTCACGGGCGGCGTCGACGTCCGGACGCCGGCGACGATCGCCTGGGGCGAGAAGGACCGGCTGCTGCTCCCGCGGCAGGCCGAGCGGGCCCGCCGCGCGATCCCGCAGGCGCGCCACGTGTCGCTGTACGGCTGTGGCCACGTCCCCACGTGGGACGACCCGGAGCTCGTCGCGAGGACGATCCTCTCGTCCTCACGCGTGTGACCCCTCGGGGGTTGTGAGGGGGCGGAGCCCCCTACCGTGGTGGCGGTGCCCGTGACCGCCTCCATCGGCAGCTCGCTCGACGCGTTCTTCGACGCGGTCGGGTCCTTCGCCGACAGCGTGGCGAGCATCAACTTCCTCGCGCTGCTGTTCGGGCTGCTCGCGTTCACCGGCTACCTGTCGCTGCGGGCGCGCGCGTTCTTCCACATCCTGCGGGCCGCCTATCCGACCGAGCGCTTCCGGTTCCGCAACATCTGGGGCGCGTACATCGCGGCGTACGGGTTCAACGGCGTCGTGCCGGCGCGCGGCGGCGACCTCATCAAGCTCTTCCTGACGAAGACCTCGGTGCCGAACTCGACCTATCCGGCGGTGGGGTCGGCGATGCTCGTCGAGAACGTCTTCGACGCGACGATGGCGGTGTTCATCCTCACGTTCGCGTTCACGCAGGGCGCGTTTCCCAAGCCGCCGGACTTCTCGGAGATCCCGGCGTTCGACCTGCAGTTCTTCGCCGGGCATCCGCGCTTCACGCTGTTCCTGCTGACGGCGCTGATGGTGGGCGGGCTCGTCGGGTTCGCGCTGCTCAGCGCGCGCGTGCGGGCGTTCTGGGCCCGGGTGCGCCAGGGCCTGACCGTCCTGTTCGACCGGCGCCGGTACTTCCGCGAGGTGTGGCTCGTGCAGCTGGCGGGCTGGGTCTGCCGCTTCACGGCGTTCTGGTTCCTGCTCGAGGCGTTCAACGTCGGCGGTTCGGTGAAGAACGTGCTGTTGGTCCTCGGGGTCAACGCGGTGGCCGCGGTCGTGCCGTTCACGCCGGGTGGCGCGGGGGTGCAGCAGGCGCTCTTGGTCAAGGTCTTCGCCGGGGCCGCGACGGGCGCGACGATCGCCGCCTACTCGGTCGGCCAGCAGATCGCGATCGCCGCCTGGACCCTCGGCGTGGGCTTCGCCGCGCTCGTGTGGATCTTCCAGTTCCGCTCGTTCAAGGAGGTCATCGCGGCGGGTCGTGAGCACCGCGAGGCGGAGAAGGCGGCGCAGGCCGCTTCGTAAGCCGACGTCGAGTCGTCCGGTCAACGCTCTAGAACACGTGTCCGTGCTGGGAAGGAACGCTCAAGGGTCCCGCGAAGGGGCGCGCATGCCTTCGGTTGCCGCCGTTCGCGATTTCCGCATCCACCCGCGGTCGATCGGCCCTGCCGTCATCGCCGCGTCAGCCGTCGCGCTCAACGTCCTCGCGGGCGCGAAGATGGGCATGGCCGCGCTGTTCTTCGCCCTGCCCGCCGCCGTCCTCGCGGGCTGGTGGCAGCGTCGAGTCGACCAGCGCCAGGCCGGCCTCAAGCTCCTCTCGCAGCAGGACGCGCTCACCGGCCTCGGCAATCGCCGTCTGCTGCACGAGCGCCTCAACTACGAGATCACCCGCCACCGTCGGCACTCGCGGCGGTTCACGCTGCTCGCGCTCGACCTCGACGGGTTCAAGCAGGTCAACGACCGCTTCGGCCATCCGGCAGGCGACGAGATCCTCCGAGAGGTCGCCAAGTCGCTCCAGCGCGCCGTGCGCGACCAGGACACGGTCGTCCGGATGGGCGGCGACGAGTTCTGCGTGCTCGCGCCGGAGTCGACGTGGGAGGACGCCGAGACGCTCGCCCACCGGCTGCACGAGGCGGTCGAGGGCGCGGTCGGCGGGCTCGACATGCTCGGCGTCAGCGTCGGCTACGCGGTGTTCCCCGACGAGGGGTGGACGCCCGAGCACCTGCTCACGCGCGCCGACGCGGCCGGCATCGACGTCAAGCGGCGCAAGCGCCCGCCGGGCGAAGACGCCAAGCGCGCGGCCTAGCGCCCGGCGAGGCCCTCGCGGGCCTCACGCACGAGCGTGACCGCCTCGGGGAAGACCGTGGCCATCATGCCCCGGATCTGCTCGGCCTGCTGCTCGGGCGTGCCCTGCACGTTGACCCGCTGAATCGCCGCGACGGTCATGTCGACCGCGAGCTTGATCGCGTTGTCGGCCCAGGCGAGGCGCTGCGTGCCCTGGAACTGCTCCGCCGCCTCCTGGAACATCCGACGCAGTTCGTCGGGGTCGCCGCCGCCGCCGAAGCCAAAGGGAAATCCGCCACCTTCCATGCGTGAGAGGGTACTCGCCTCTGATGCCCCGAGTCCTCATCACCGGCGCCTCGAGCGGCGTCGGCGCCGCCGCCGCCCGCGCCTTCGCCGCCGCGGGCCACGACGTCGCCCTCGTCGCCCGCAGCACGGAGGGCCTGGAGCGGGTCGCCGACGTCGTGCGCGGACACGGCGCGCAGGCGCTCGTGCTGGCGCTCGACGTCGCCGACCAGGCGGCGCTCGACGCCGCGGTCGCCGCGGTCGAGCGCGAGTGGGGCGGTCTCGACGTGGCGGTCTCCAACGCGGCGGCGATGGCCTTCGGCCCGTTCGTGCAGGTGCCGAAGGAGGACTTCGACCGCACCGTCGAGGTGACGTTCCTCGGCGCGGTGAACATGGTCCGCGCGACGCTGCCCGCGCTCGAGCGCAGCGGCGGCGTCCTCGTCATCACCGGCTCGATCAACGCGTTCGCGCCGCTGCCCGGCTTCGCGGCCTACGCGGCGTCCAAGCACGCGCTGCGCTCGTTCATCCGGTCGCTGCGGATCGAGCTGCGCTCGCGCCGCTCGCGCGTCCGGGTGGCGATCGTCAACCCGGGCGCGATCGACACGCCGGTGTGGCGCAGCGTGACGAGCGCGACCGGCCGCCTGCCGCGCACACCGCCGCAGGGCTACAGCGCTGAGGCGATCGCCGACGCGCTCGTCGCCGTCGCGGCGTGGCCGCGCAAGGAGATGGTCATCGGGATGGAGGCGAAGTTCTGGCAGACGATCTGGCGGATCCGCCCGCTCGACGAC
>CADCVT010000058.1 GCA_902806215.1 uncultured Solirubrobacteraceae bacterium
GGACGCCGGCCGCGGCCGCCGCGCTGGAGCGCGAGGTCGTCGCGCGCCCCGGCTTCCGGCTCGTCGCGCTCATGGCCTACGAGTCGCAGATCGCCGGCGTCGGCGACAAGCCGCCGGGACCGAAGGCGCGCGCGCTCGCGATCCGCGGGATGCAGGCCGCCTCGGGGCGCGAGCTCGCCCGGCGCCGCCTGGCCATCGTCCGCGCCGTCCGCGGCGTCGCCGACCTCGAGCTCGTCAACGGCGGCGGGACCGGCTCGCTCGAGCGCACCGCGAGCGAGGCGGCCGTCACCGAGGTCGCCGCCGGATCCGGCCTGTACGCGCCGTCGCTGTTCTCCACCTCCCGCGCGTTCACGCCGAAGCCGGCGGCGCTGTTCGCGCTGCCGGTCGTCCGCCGGCCCGGGCCCGGGGTCGCGACCGTCCTCGGCGGCGGCTACCCCGCGTCGGGCGCGGCGGGTGCCGACCGGCTCGTCCAGCCGTACCTCCCGCACGGCCTGACGCTCGACAAGCTCGAGGGCGGCGGCGAGGTCCAGACCCCGCTGCTGGGAGACGCGGCCGACGAGCTGCGCGTCGGCGACGTCGTCTTCTTCCGCCATGCCAAGGCAGGCGAGCTGTGCGAGCGCTTCGACGAGCTGCACCTGGTCGAGGGGGACCGGGTCGTCGACACGGTCCCCACCTACCGCGGCGAGGGTCAGACCTTCCTCTAGCGGAGCCTCACGACGCGCTCGGTGGTCGACCGGTTGCCGGCGGCGTCGACCGCGACCAGGGTCAGCGTCAGCCGCGTGGTGCTCAATCCACGCCCGCTCACCCGGCTCAGCCGCTTCCTCATCGCGGACGAGGGCCGGATCGTCAGCGTCGCGGGCCCGCCGGCCGCCACGCGGCCGGCGCCGCGGGCGAGCTCGAGCGGACGGGTCCCTCCCGCGGTCGTGACGAGCCTGAGCTTGCGGGCCCGACTGCGCGGCATGTGCAGGCGGCCACCGATCCGCGCGGCCTCGGCGCATCGCACCGAGAGGCGCAGACGGCCGCGGAGCAGGTCGCGCGCGCGGATTCGCGAGGGCAGCCCGTCGCACCGCGGCGCGGTCGTGTCGCGCGGGAGCGCGACCGGCAGCTGCGGCTGCGTCTGGAGCTGGGGCTGGGGCTGCGGCTCCGGCTGCGGCGCCGGCTGTTGCTGCTGCTGCTGCTGCTCCTGCTTCCCGTCCGTCGTCGCAACCGGAGCGGCGACCTCGATCGTCGCGGTGGCCACCGGACCCGCCGACGTCGCGTCCGACGCGCGGAACGTGAACGTGTCCGTGCCCGTGAAGCCCTCGCGCGCCGTGTAGGTGACGGTGCCGTTCTCCTGGTCGATCGTCCCGACGGTGCCCCCGGCCGGTCCGGTCACCACCGAACGCGTGAACGCGTCGCCGTCGAGCTCGCTGCACGGCAGCGGGACGGTCACGGTGCCGCCGTGCGCGACGGTCACCGTCGAGTCGCTGCACGTCGGCTGCGTCCGGCGCGAGAAGACCGAGATCGCGTCGCTGGTCAGGGCCGGCACGTAGACGAAGCGGTCGTCGGGGCTCAGCGCCACCGAGTACGCCTCGTCCAGTCCACGCGCGTTCGCGCAGGTCGCCGCGGGGTCGCCGGACGCTCCCGCGCCGGTCGTCGAGGCGCAGCCGGCCACGCCTGGTAGCTGGGTCAGCCTCCCGCTCGCCGGGTCGCGGTCGAACACGGCGACGGAGTCGGCGAAGGAGCTCGCGACGTATACGCTCCGGCCGTCCGAGCTGATCGCCGGCGCTGCGTAGCCGCCGCCGAGGGCGCGGCCGTCGACGCAGGTGTCCGGTCCGTCCTCACTGCTCCCCTCGCCGCTGATGCAGCCGTCGGCGCCCGGCAGCTGGGTCAGCACGCCGGTGTCAGGGTCGCGGGCGAAGACCGTGACGGCGCCTGGGGCCGAGGAGGACACGACGTACAGGTGGCGCCCGTCGGGGCTGATCAGCGCCTGGTACGCGTTCCTGAGCGCCCTGCCGTCGCCGCAGGTGTCGGCGCCGCCGTCCCCCGCCCCGTCAGCGGTCATGCAGCCCTGCCTCCCCGGCAGCTGGGTCAGCGCTCCCGTCGTCGCGTCCCGCGACAGCGTCAAGACACCAGCTCTGCCGGAGCTCGTGAGGTATACGTTCCGGCCATCGGGGCTCGCCACCAGGCCGAGCCCGTTGACGTAGGAGTCGAGGTCGGCGCACGCCCCCGCCACGCCCTCGCCCGCGCCGGTGCCCGACATGCAGCCGGCCGGGCCCGGCAGCTGCGTCAGACGGCCGGTCGTCGCGTCACGACGGAAGATCATCAGGCCCTCGTCCGCGTCGTTTCCGAACGAGAGCACGAGCAGGTGCTTCGCGTCGGGTGTCAGGACGGCGGCCGCCGGCGCGTCGAGGATGAGGCCGTCGGTGCATGTCGCCGGGGGGTCGCTCGGTGCCCCATCGCCCGAGCGGGAGATGCAGCCGCCGGTGCCGGTGAGCTGCGTGAGCCTGCTCGTCTCCACATCCCGTGCGAAGACGAGCACCGCGTCCTTCCCCTGCGACGCGACGTAGACGAACTGGCCGTCGGGGGAGATGGCGATCGCGCGTCCGTCGCCGCCGAACTCCAGCGCGCGGACGTCGGTGCACGAGCCCGCGCCACCCTCGCCCGATCCGTCGGAGCTCAGGCAGCCGTCCGGGCCCGCGAGCTGCTCGAGCGCTCCCGTGGCGGGATCGCGATCGAAGACGATCATGCCGCGGTTGCCGTTGTACTGAATCGCGTACGCCGAACCACCGTCGGGGCTGATCGCCAGCTCGGAGACGCCGTCGCCGTTACGGATGTCGGTGCAGGTGCCGGCCCCGGCGTCGCTCGAGCCGGCGAACGAGTAGCAGCCGGCGACCCCGTCGAGCTGACGCAGCTCGCCGGTGACGTCGGCCGAAGCGGTCGCGGTCGACATCAGCACGAGCGTCGCGATCAATGCACCGAATCTCGGGTTCATCGCGCGACACTAGATGACGCGCGATCAGCGAGGCAAGAGTGCCGATGCGCCAACAATCGTCCGGCGCACGTAGTCGTTCGCGAACCGGCCGTCGGGGTCGAGCTCCTCGCGGATGCGCGCGAACGTCTCCCACTCCGGGTAGCGCGGCGCGAGCGTCTCGGCGGTCTGGAAGTGGCGCTTGCCCCAGTGCGGCCGGGCGCCGTAGCGGTCGCCGATCGCCTGCACCGCGCGCAGCGGCGCCTCCCACGGCATCCCGACGAAGTTGTGCACGGCGATGTAGACCGTCTCGCGCCCGCCGGCGGGGCTGAGCAGCGCGTCGTCGCCGCGGACGAACCGCACCTCGATGGGGAACACGACCGGGTAGTGCTCGAGCGCCGCGAGGATCTCGGGGATGACCTCGGCCGCCGCCTCGCGCGGGAACGCCTGCTCCATCTCGGTGAACCGCACGAGCCGCGGGCTCGAGAAGATCCGGTCGCTGCGATCGACGCGGACGCGCTTGGTGAACGACCGGGCGACCTTGCGATTGATCTGCGGGACCCGCTCCGGGTTGCGCTTGCCGATCTCGCACACCGCGCGCAGCGCGTGGTTGCCGAGCAGGACGTCCTCGAACCACCGGCGCATCGAGCCCGGCGGGCGCGGCGCCTCGTCGACGACCTCGTTCGTCCGGGTCAGCGCGAGATCCGAGTGCGGGAAGACGTAGAACTCGAAGTGGCGGCTCGCGTCGGCGATCTCGTCGAGCGACGCCATCACCTCGGAGAGCGGTCGCGGCTCGTCGACGCCGCGCAGCGTGTAGAGCGGCACCGCGCGCAGGGTCATCTCGGTGATGACGCCGAGCGCGCCGATCGACACGCGCGCCGCGCGCAACAGCTCGCCGCCGTCGAGGCTGCGAACCGTGCCGTCGGCGGTCACGAGCTCGACGCCCTCGATCTGCGACGACAGATTGCGCAGCTTCGAGCCGGTGCCGTGCGTCCCGGTGGCGGTCGCCCCGGCGATCGACTGCACGTTGATGTCGCCGAGGTTCTCGAGCGCGAGCCCGCGCCGGGCGAGCGCCTCGGACAGCGCGTGGATCCGGATGCCGGCCTGCACCCGCACCCGGCCGGTCGAGGGGTTCGCGTCGATGACGCGGCTCATCCGGTCGAGCGACAGCAGCATCCCGTCGGTGAGGACGGCGTCGGTGAACGAGTGTCCGGCGCCGGCCACGCGGACCGTCTGCCCGGCGGCCGCCGCACGCTGCACCGCGTCGACCACCTCCGCCGTCGACCGTGGCCGCTCGATCACCGCCGGGACGCACGCCTGCTCGCCGCTCCAGTTCTGCCACACAGCGGGCAGTATCCAGGGTCACCGCCCCCACGGGAGCGCCGACGGCTCCTTGTGGCGCGCCGTCGCGGTCGCGCCGGGCGGCGCGCAGGTGAGCGTCACGAGACGACCTCGAGTGGTGGACAACCGGGTTGTCGAGTCACCGCGATCGTCAACCAGGTTGTCCAGAGTGCGTCGAGTGACCGAGGAGCCGCTCGCCCGCCTGCTGTCGGCCGCGACCCGCGCGCTGATCGATGACCTGCACGAGCGCCTGGCCGGCGAGGGGCACCCTCGGATGCGCCCCGCGTACGGCTACGCGCTCGTCGCGCTGGATCAGCAGCCCGCGACCACGGCGGCGCTCGCCTCCGCGCTGCGCATGACCAAGCAGGGGGCGGCCAAGCTCGTGGCGGCGCTCGAGGAGCTCGGCTACGTCACGCGCGAGCCACACCCGCAGGACGCGCGGGCGCAGCTCGTCGCCGTCACCGTGCGCGGGCGCGACCTCCTGACACGGTCCGAGCGCATCCAGCGCGAGCTCGAGGCAGAGTGGGAGCAGCGGGTGGGGCCGCGCAACGCGCGGACGATGCGCCGGGCGCTCGAACAGGCGACGGTTGGCCGCGAACCGGGCGACCTGCGCCCCATCTGGTGACGACTACAGCCCCGCGTTGCGGATGGCCGTACGCAGTCGCGCGCGGTTCGCGCTGATCGTCGGGCTGACGACGGCGACCCAGGTGACGCGGCGGCGGCGGACGTGGACGAGCACGCGACCGGAGCGGAAGACGCCTCGCGCGACGCGGCGCCGCTCGGCGAACCGGCGGCGGAACGCCTGGGTCGAGGTGCCCGGCCCGATGCCACGGATGCGATGCCCGCGCGCGGTCGTCCCGACGAGCTCGGCGCGCCCACGGCGGTCGAGCGCGGCGGTGACCCTGCCGCCCCCGAAGACGCAGAAGCGCACGGACGAGCGCAACGGCAGCCCGCCGTCGTCGACCAGCGTGCCGCCGGACTCGTCGAGGCGGACCGTGCCGACGCCCGTGCGTGACAGCGGCGCCCGGCGAGCGACGCACCGCCCGCCCGCGTCGTCGGGATGCGGCTCCTTGACGTACGCGTAGACGAGTCCGTTGGCCAGCGACAGCTTCGGCACGACCGACGACGAGCGTTCCTGCGAGCGCCAGACGCTGCGGCACGTGCCCGCCTGGAGGTCGACGTCGACGCGCTCGACGCCCAGCTCGGTCGACGCGCCGTTCTGGGTCGAGGCCGGCGACGCGTAGCCGAAGTTGTTCTCGACGACGAGCGAGCGTCCCGCGGCGATGAGCGAGTTGTCGGTCGCGCCCCGGCCGCGCTCGAACACCGGCTGCTCGCAGACGAGCCGGGGCCCGCTGACGTCGCGCCCGCGCCGGAAGACGGCGAGCTGCATGTGCTCGGCGTTGTCGGCGATCGCGACGAGCCCGCCGTCCATGAGCGTTGGCGTCGTGCCCGAGCCGGGCGAGACCTGGCCGGGCTTCTGGACCCCGCTGTTGTCGTACGTCTCGCGCCACGTGACCGCGGGAGCGCCGGCCGGGCCAGCGTCGAAGCGGTAGAGCGCGCCGTTCGTGACGACGAAGACGCCGCCCGTCTCGTCGACCGAGAACGAGTCGGTGATCCGCTCCCCGGTCGGCTTCGCGCGCACCGTCCCCTGCGCGTCGACCACGCCGACGACCCCGCTCTGCGTCACGAACCAGATGCGCCCGGTCCAGTCCGGCAGCGCCGAGACGATCCCGTCGCCCTGCGGCATAGCGTCGGCTACCGAGACCTCGCTCTCGACCGTGAAGCCGCGCTCGCCGACGGCGACGGTCAGCAGCCGCCGGTCGGTGGTCGGCATGACCGCGCGGTCGCGCTCGTCCAGGAAGAAGTAGCCGCCTCCGCTGAAGTCGCTGAACGCGCCGCCGCCGCCCGGCCGCGGCGAGCGCGGCGGCAGGTCGTAGGTGGCGAGCGTCGCCAGCGTCGCGGGATCCATGAGCGTCAGCACCGGCCGGTCCAGGCCGACGCAGATGGTCACGATGCGGCCCCGGGAGTCGAACGTCACCGACGCGCACTCGCGCGCCTGAACGTCGAGCGGCGCGTCATGCCGGCGCCGAGCGGCCCGGGCGTCTCGTAGGTGTCGCTCATGTAGGCGTCGTTGTGGATGTTGCTCCACGGGTTGCGCGTCATGAACGGGTGCTGCGGCGACGGCGGCGGGACCTCGACGCGCTGTGCGGCGGCGGGCTTGGCGATGAACCGCGGCGCGTCGGTCGGGCCCTCAGGGATCTCGGTCGACGTGTCCTGCGCGTGAGCGGTCCCCGGCAGGCACGCCAGTGCCGTCGCCAGGAGGACCCGTCCGCGCATCAGCCCTGGAAGAGCGCCGCGACGTCGAAGCCGGCGGCGGTGAGGTCCCCCAGGAGGCTGCCGACGAGCAGGCCGTGCACGTCGTCCTTCGTGAGGTCGCCCTCGAGGACCCAGTCCATGTTCACGCCGTCCATGTACCAGAGCCACCCGCGCACGGCGGCGCGCACCTTCGGCGGCGGCGGGCCGTCGGGGACGATGCCGCGCAGGATCTGCTGGGCGGTGTCCTCGCGCACGCGGTCGATGAGCTCGCGCACCTCGGGGATCCCGGCGCTGCGCATGAGCTTCTCGTACGCGCCCTTGTTCCCGTCGATCCACGTGAGGAACGAGCTCAGCGCCGAGGTCAGCTGCTCGGCCGGCGGCAGCGACTCGTCGGTGCGCACGCGCGCGAGGTGCTCCTCGGCCGCCTGCCCCAGCACCGCCTCGAACAGCTCGCGCTTGTTCGGGAAGTAGTGGTAGAGCAGCGGCTTCGACACGCCCGCCTCGCGGGCGATCTTCGCCATCGACAGCTCGTCGTAGCCGTGCGTCGCGAACAGCTGCGTCGCCTGCTCGAGCAGCTGCCTGCGCCGCTCGTCGACCTGGAGCCGGGTGTATGCGGGCGTGGCCATCGGGGCGCAAGTCTACGCAGATCGCGCACGCGTGGCCATCTGCTCTTGACCGATGGTCGACAGGTGCGCTACCGTGCTGACCTATGGTCGACAACGGAGAACGCCTGGCGCTCGTCGAGCGCCGCACCGAGGAGCTGCTGGTCCGCCTGCGCGAGGTGGAGGACCTGGTCGGAGCGACGCGCTCCGCCGTCCGCGACGCCCCGCCCGCCACCAGGGGGGTCAGACCCCTTCATCTGCGCTCAACATCGGAAACCGGTCAGGAGCAGGCGATTGCCGCTGAGGGGGTCAGACCCCTTCATGAGCGCTCAACAGAGCCGGAGCGACCGGGCGGCTGGCTGCCTGTCGCCGGTGCCGTGGCGCGGACCGCGGCGCAGACGCCGACGAAGGCCTCTCCCGCTGCTGCGCCGCGGCCCGGGCTCGAGGACCTCCTCGCCGGGCGCGTCCTCGCCTGGGCCGGCGGCCTCGCCGTGCTCGTCGGCATCGTGCTCCTGTTCGCCGTCGCCGTCTCGCGCGGCTGGATCGGCGAGGGCATGCGCACGCTCATGGGCGCGCTCGGCTCGTTCACGCTCGTCGTCGCCGGCGCCTGGCTGCACGAGCACCGCGGCCGCACCGACGCCGCGCTCGCCGCCACCGCCGCGGGCATCGCCGGCCTCTTCGCCACGGCCGTCGTCGCGTCGCGCCACTACGAGCTCATCCCGACCTCGGCCGGCCTGCTCATGGCGCTCGCCACCGGCGCCGCCGCGACCTGGCTCGCCGTCCGCTGGGAGACCCAGGGCATCGCCGCCCTCGGCATCCTCGGCGGCCTCGCCGCCCCCGTCGTCATCGGCGTCGGCGAGTACGGCGGGACGGTCGCGATCGTCTTCGTCGCCACGCTCTCGGCGGCTGCGGTGTGCGTGCGCTTCGGGTGGGAGTGGATCGCCGGCGCGGCCTTCGTCATCACCGCCGGACAGTGGCTCGCCTGGCTCGGCAGCGAGCCCGGGACCACGGAGGCGCTCGCGTGCCTCGTGGGCTTCGGCGCGGTCAACGCCGCGATGGCGGTCGGGTTCGAGCTGCGCCGCCGCGCGGACGGGGTGCGCCCGGTCGCGGTGCTCCTGCTCGCGCTCAACGCGTTCGCCCTCGCCGGATCGGGCTGGTACGTGCTCGGCGAGTCGGTCACGTGGATCGCCGCGCTCGGGCTCGTCCTCGTCGCGCTCGGCCTCGCGCTGGTGCGCGACGAGCGCGGCTCGCGCGCCGTCGGTCTGCTCGCCTGCGCGCTCGGCACGGTCCTGCTCGACATCGCGATCGGCCAGGTGCTCAACGGACTCGTCCTCGCCTTCGCCTGGGCCGCGATCGCCGCGGCGTTCGCTCCGCTCCTCGCCCGCGTGCGCCCCGGCGGGCTGACCGAGGGCGCCGTGGGAGCGGGCCTCGGCGCGCACCTCTCGCTCGCGCTCGGCCACGCCCTGACGGTCGAGGCACCGCCCGAGGCCGTCGCCTCAGCGGGCACCGCGTCGCTCGAGGCGACCGCCGCGATCGCTGCGCTGGCCGCCGTGTGCTTCGTCTCCGGACGCGTCCTCGCCGACCGCTCGCCGTGGCGAATCGGGCTCGACACGCTCGGCCTCGCCGCCGTCGCCTACCTCGCGGCGATGAACCTCGACGGTGCCGCGCTGGCCGCGGCCTTCGCCGCCGGGGCGATCCTCCTCGCCGAGGTCGCCCGCCGCACCGGCGACCGTGTCGCCCCCGTCGCCGCCGGCGCGTTCACCGCGCTCGCGCTCGGCCACGCGCTCGTGTTCGAGGCTCGACCCGACGCGCTCGTCGACGGCTCGCCCGACCTCATCGCCGCCGCGATCGCGCTCATCGCGGGCGCGCTCGCCGCGTGGCGCTGCGCGGTGATGGTGGGCGAGCTGCGCACCCGCGAGAGCGAGGACGCCCTGGCGCCTCCACCGTGGCGCGAGCTCGCGGCGATCTCCTGGATCGCTGCGTCCCTCGCCCTGCTGCACCTCGCGTCGATCTCCGTCGTCACCGCGGGCGGCGGCGGGCCGCGGGCGCAGACGCTGCTGAGCGTGCTGTGGGGCGCCGTCGGCGTGACCGCGCTGATCGCCGGCCTGCTGCGGGACATCGGGCCGTTGCGCACCGGGGCGCTCACGCTCCTGCTCGCCGCGCTGGCGAAGGTATTCCTCTACGACCTCGCGACGCTGACGCCGATCGCGCGGGTCGCGAGCTTCATCGTCCTCGGCCTGCTCCTCCTGCTGGGCGCGTTCGCGTGGCAGCGGATCCGGCCGCGGCCGCTGCCCGACCTACGCGAGGTCCCGCCCGGCTTGCAAGGCTGAGATCGCCCATGTCTCACAATCCCCTTGTGAACCCAGAGATCGAAGTCACCCCGGAGCGCGCCAAGGAGCTGCTCGACGCCGGCGAGGCGGTCGTGGTCGACGTGCGCGAGCAGTACGAGCGCGACGCCGGCCACATCGACGGCAGCGAGCACATCGAGCTCGAGCGCCTGGCCTCGAAGGCCGAGACGCTCCCGCGCGACAAGCCGGTCGTCTTCCAGTGCCGCCTCGGCGCGCGCTCGGCGATGGCCGCGCAGGCGTTCCGGGCGTCGGGCTTCGACGCGTGGTCGATGGAGGGTGGCCTCCAGGCGTGGCACGACAAGGGCCTCCCCGTCGCAGGAAAGGGAGAGGTCGCTGATCACTAGGCCCCGGAGGTTCGCCCCCCGGGCGAACCTCCAAGGTTGATCGCCCTCAGGGCGATCAACCCATCTTCTGGACGTTGACCGCCTTGGGTCCCTTGTCGCCCTGCTCCTCCTCGTAGTCCACGCGCGCGCCCTCGGCGAGCGAGCGATACCCGTCGCCGATGATGCCGGTGTGATGGACGAACAGGTCGCGGCTGCCCTCGTCGGGCGTGATGAAGCCGAAGCCCTTGTCGTCGCTGAACCACTTGACGGTTCCGGTGGCCATTGCAGGCGTCCTCCGTTGATGATGCTCCGAGACGCGGCGAATCTACACCAGCGAGAACGGCTGCGTGGTGAGCGAACGGAATCTGTCGGGTAGGTCATCTGCTGACCCCGGGAGAGGGAGGGCAGGATGAGTGAAGCCCAGGAGAAGTGGGACGAAGCTCGCAAGAAGGTCGAGCAGCTCGAGGACGATCCGCCGAAGGATCTGAAGGACTGGCCCGACGACGAGGCCAAGTACGTGACGTTCGGCGGCGGCGAGGGCGACCACGGCTACGACGAGGGTCCCGAGTCCAAGCTCGGACCGTCGAGCACGCGCCGCTTCGAGGACGGCTCTATCGAGGTCGAGGGTGAGAAGGTGGAGAACCCCGAGGAGCGCAAGATGGAGTCCATCCGCGGCAACTCCGACCACCCCGCGGACCAGAAGGAAGACTCCGCCGACCAGAAGGAAGACTGAGGTCCCCTGAGGGACTGGCAGTCGCTGCTCGATGAAGCCGAGGTCCGGACGAGTCGATCGTCCGGACCCGGCGGGCAGCACGCGAACGTCACCGCCTCGCGGGTCGAGGTCGTGTTCGACGTCGACGCGTCGGAGCACCTGACCGAGGCGGAGAAGGACCGGGTCCGCGCCCGCGCGGGCTCGCGCATCACGGCGGTCGCGCAGGACGCGCGGTCGCAGGCGCGCAACCGCGCGGTCGCGTTCGAGCGCCTGCGCGAGCGCCTCGAGCGCGCGCTCCACGTGCACCGCCCGCGGCGCAAGACCAAGCCGTCCGCCGGGTCGCGCCGCAGGCGTCTGGACGCCAAGAAGCGCCAGGGCGAGCGAAAGCGCGATCGCCGGCGCCCCGATACGGGAGACTGAAGGACATGAGCGACACGTGGACCGCGGCCGACATCCCCGACCAGACGGGACGGACGGTGGTGGTCACCGGAGCCAACAGCGGCCTCGGGTTCCACACGTCGCTCGAGCTCGCGCGCCGCGGCGCGCACGTCGTCATGGCCTGCCGCAACCTCGACAAGGGCCGCGCCGCCGAGGCGCGCCTGCGCGGCGAGGTCCCGGACGCCGACGTGGAGCTGCGCTCACTCGACCTCGCCTCGCTCGACTCGGTGCGCGGGTTCGCCTCGGATCTCGAGCTCGAGTCGCTCGACCTGCTCGTCAACAACGCCGGCGTCATGGCGCTGCCCCGGCTGCGCACCGCGGACGGGTTCGAGATGCAGCTCGGCACGAACCACCTCGGCCACTTCGCGCTCACCGGCCTGCTGCTCGAGCGCCTGCTGCGCGCCGACGACCCGCGCGTCGTGACGGTGTCCAGCAACGCGCACAAGATGGGCCGCATCAACTTCGACAACCTCAACGGCGACCGGCGGTACTTCCGCTGGGCGGCGTACGGGCAGTCCAAGCTCGCGAACCTCCTCTTCGCGCTCGAGCTCGGCCGCCGTGCCGGCGGCAAGCTGACGAGCGTCGCGGCGCACCCCGGCTACGCGGCGACGCACCTCCAGCTGCAGGCGTCCGAGGCGACCGGCAACCCGATCGACCGCGCGGCGAACAAGCTCATGAACGCGGTGCTCGCGCAGAGCGACGCCATGGGCGCGCTGCCGTCGCTGTACGCGGCGACGATGGACCTGCCGGGCGGCAGCTACGTCGGCCCCGACGGTCCGGGCGAGTTCCGTGGCCATCCCCAGCTCGTCGCGCCGAACGGCCGCGCCCGCGACGAGGAGACCGCCAAGCGTCTGTGGACGGTGAGCGAGGAGCTCACCGACGTGACGTTCGACTTCAGCCTGGCGGCACGAAGCTCTCGCGCGACAGCGCGTTGAACGCCGACGCGTGAGGACGGCCGGCCCGCTCGAGCAGCGACTCGGCGCCGTGCTCGCGCCAGTGGGCGATCTCCAGCGGGTGCAGGCCGACCATCGACACGAAGTCGACCTTGCCGTGCGGGGTCTCGATCTGCGGGAGCTCGGGGTCGGCGAGGAAGCCGATCCCGGTCAGCGTGCAGCCCTCCTCGTCGGGTGCGATCGGTGAGCCCGTGTCGAACGCCTCGCCGGCCTGCAAGAGCCGCTTCGCGTGGTGCGCCCAGTTGGCGATCTGCTGGAGCAGGGCGATCGGCCACGGGGCGGGAAGCTCGGCGTCGCGCGGCACGCGCATCGTGAGCTCGTAGCCCCACCCGCTCCAGTCGGCGTCCTCGCTGTCCTTGTCGTACAGCTCGGTGAGGCCGTAGGTCACCCAGTGCCAGTGCGGCACCGGCTCGTCGGCGCGGTAGGCGGAGAGGCCATCGAGCGCCTCCGGCCCGCCGAGCATCACGCGCGCGGCGAAGTCGGTTCCCCAGTGGTGCGGCGCCTGGCCCGGGTACAGGCGCTCGAAGGCCGCGTCGATCGCGTCCCAGCCGGCAGCGTCCTCATCGTCGTCCGGCCCGCTCACCGCCGGACATCCTCACACGACCTCGAGACGCGGTCGACGGGGTCGGCGAACACGACGTCGCGGCCGAGGCCGCAGTCGACGGTGTCGGTGCCGCCGCGCACGACGTTGATGCGGTCGTTGCCGCGGCCGCCGCGCACGGTGTCGAAGTCGAGGTTGCCGAACAGCTGGTCGTCGCCGAGCCCGCCGTCGATGACGTCCTCGCCGCGGTCGCCGGTGATGCGGTCGTCGCCCTCGTCGCCGTAGATGACGTCGTCGTCGTTGCGCCCGGCGAGGATGTCGTCGCCGAACCCGCCGTGCAGCTCGTCGTCGCCGTTCTCGCCGTCGACGTAGTCCTCGCCGCCGCCGCCGAAGAGGCGGTCCGCCCCGTTCTTGCCGAACATCGAGTCGACGCCGGGCGTCCCGCGCAGGAGGTCCTTGCCGTTCGTGCCGCGGACGATGGAGACCGGCTCTTCGTCGGTGGCCGGTTCGGGCGGAGCGAAGTTCACGGTCTCGCAGTCCACGATCGAGTCGCGCGGCGCCTGCGCGGCCCGCGCGACCGGCGGCGGGAGCAGCGAGGGCTGCGGTTGCGGCTCGGCGGGCGGCGGCGTCGCGCCCGGGTCCGGACCGGTCGGCTGCTGCTGCGTCGTGTTCGCGTCCTCGACGAACACGGTGTCGTTGCCGGGCCCGCAGTCGATCTCGTCGCGCTCGGTGTCGGCGGCGCGGACGGTGTCGTCGCCCTCGCCGGCGTCGACGGTGTCGCGGCCCGGACCGGCCACGAGGAGGTCGTCCCCCTCCCCACCGAGCAGCTCGTCGGCGCCCGACCCGCCGTCGACGGCGTCCTTGCCGCTGCCGCCCTCGGCGGTGTCGTCGCCGCTGTCGCCGCGGACGGTGTCGTCGCCGTTGTTGCCGGCGAGCAGGTCGCGCGCGCGGCCGCCGTCGACGTAGTCTGCGCCGTCGCCGCCGCCGATGTTCTCGGTGCCGCGCTCGCCGTCGAGGCGGTCGTCGCCGTCGCCGCCGCGGATGAGCCGGTCCGAGCCGCGGCCGCCGCGGACGAGGTCGTTGCCCGGGCCGCCGTAGAGGCGGCGGTCGTTGCCGAACGAGGTCTCGACGATCTCGTCGTCGCCCGGTCCGGCGTAGATGAAGTCGTTGCCGTCGCCGCCGTCCATGCGGTCGTTGCCGTCGCCGCCCTCGGTGAAGTCGTCACCGGTCCCGCCGTCGACGCCGTCGTTGCCGGCACCCGCCGAGATGCGGTCGTTGCCGGATTCTCCGCGGAGCGCGTCGTCGCCCGCGCCGCCGTCCATCCGGTCGTCGTACGTCCCGCCGACGAGCACGTCGTTGCCGTCGCCGCCCTCGAGCCGGTCGTTCTCGCGCCCGCCGGCGAGCTGGTCGTCGCCCGCGAAGCCGGTCAGCTCGTCGCGCCCGCGCGAGCCGCGCAGGACATCGGGTCCCTCGGTGCCGAACGTCCGCGCCAGGCCCGGCTGCACGGCGATCGCGAGCGGCCGGGTCCCGGGCAGGCCGACGACCCCGACGCGCCGCAGGCCGAACGGCGAGACCAGCGAGACCGCCGCTCCCCCGGCGTCGGCGAGGTAGAGCCGGCTGCCGTCGGGGGCCCAGCCGGGCGCGCCGGGACCGGCGCCGGTGAGGAAGCGGTGGACCCTGCGCGAGCCGAGCTCGACCACCGCGGCGATCGCGCCGGCGGCGAGCTCGCCGACCGCCAGGCGCGCGCCGTCCGGCGACAGGTCGAGGGCGCCGCCGAGCCCCTTGCCGAGCTTGAGCCCCTTGCCTGCGGGCTTGCGCTCGCCTGGCTGGAAGAGGAAGAGCCTGGCGCTTGCCGTGGACACCCAGGTCCGGTTGGCTCCGTCAACGGCGACCCCCCGCGCTCCCTTGACCTTCACACGCCTCAGCAGACGACCGCCTACGACGTCAATCAGGGCGACACGCTTGTTCGCGAGCACGGCAGCTGCGAGGGAACCTCCGGGCGAGATGGACACGGACCCCAAGCCCTGACCGCGCAGTTGGACGCTGCGCTGCACCTCGAGCGTCCCCGGAGACAGGACGAACAGCCGGTCCCCCGCAACCGCCACCACTCGACCGCCGGCGGCAGCGACGCCGCGGACCGCCCCCGCCCCGAGCGGCCGGTCCACGACCTCCGTCGGCGCGTCGAGGTTCACGCCGACCACGCTGTCGCCCGTCGCGAAGTACCCGCGCCGCCCGTCGGGAGACACGGCGGCGCCCACGGCGGGCCCCGGAAGCGGGATCCGGCCGGAGACCTCGTTCGAGACGACGTTCAGCAGGACGCCCTCGGGCGTCCCGGTCGCGACGACGGCGACACGCGCCGACGCCTCGGAGGCGACGACGAGGAGGGTCAGGCAGGCGAAGAAGGCGGCGACGGAACGCACGCGGAGGACTTCGCGGCCTCGCGGCTCACTCCTCGCCCCACTGCCGGTGCACGGCCGACGCGCAGATCTCCACGACCTCCTCGATCGAGTCGGTGACGTGGAGGATGTCGAGGTCGTCGGGGCTGATGTTGCCCTCGGCCAGCATCCGCTCGCGCAGCCAGTCCACGAGGCCGCTCCAGTAGTCCGTGCCCACGAGGACGACGGGGAAGAAGCGGATCTTGCCGGTCTGGATGAGGGTGAGCGCCTCGAAGAGCTCGTCGAGCGTGCCATATCCGCCTGGCAACACGACGAACGCGCTCGAGTACCGCACGAACATGACCTTGCGCGCGAAGAAGTAGTGGAAGTCGACCTCGAGGTCGACGTAGCGCGGGTGCTCCTGCTCGAACGGCAGGTCGATGGTCAGGCCGACCGAGGTGGTGCCGGCGTCGCGCGCGCCGCGGTTCGCGGCCTCCATCGCGCCGGGGCCGCCGCCGGTGATGACGCAGAAGCCGGCATCGCCAAGCGCCCGCCCGACCGCGCGGGCCGTCTCGTACCCCGGGGACTCCTCGGGCGTCCGGGCCGAGCTGAACACGGCGACTCCCCGGGTGACGTGCTTGTGCAGGACCGCGAAGCCGCGCTCGAGCTCGGCCGCCATGCGCTCGACGCGCTGGGCGTCGGTGATCTCCGACTCGACGATCGGGAGATCGGCGGCGAAGAGCTCCTCGTCGGCGTCCTGCGGGTGGCGGAGGGGTTCGTCGGTCAGAAGCCTTCAGGATGACGCACGGTGAAGCCGCTCGGCGAGCGGTTGTCACGCTGCCACCTGGATCCGGTCTTGCCACGGCCGCTGGTGTCGAACCGCAGGCCGGCGACGACCATGTACATGTGGCCGCCGTTCGCGTAGGTCGTGATCCACTCGCCCGGGCCGCTCTCGCCCCACGAGGTGAAGCCGCCGGAGGCCATCGAGGCGTCGAGCAGACCGCCGCCGTGCAGCGCGTAGGAGACCGAGCCCGAGCAGTCGTAGCCCGAGTCCTCCCACTTGCCGTGGCCGCCGCCGTAGCGGTAGGGCTTGTGCGCGATCTCGTTGGCCGCGGCGATGACCTTCTTGACCTCTTCCGGCGCGTCGGCCGGCGGGATCGCGAGGCCGTCCTCGGTCAGCGTCGCCTTGGAGCCGGCGACCTGCTGGGCCGAGACGGCGCGCGGGCGGGCCTTCTTCTCGGTCTCGGACGAGTAGGAGAAGCCGCCGGGCGTCTTGGCGGGCTGCAGCGCGGTGCGGATGCGGCGGATGTCGCCGGCGGTGACGCGGCCGTCGACGCGGAGGCCGAGCTCGCGCTCGAGGCGGATGACCGCGCGGCGCGTGCCGGGGCCGAAGACGCCGTCGGCCTTGCTGGCGAAGCCGGCCTTGTGCAGCAGCTGCTGGAGGGCCTTGACGTCGGCGCCGCGGGCACCCTTCGCCAGGGGCCGGTCGCCCAGATCGGCCTGCGCCGAAGCGGCGACGCCGAGGAGGAAGAGCACGGTGAGGGCAGCAGCAGACAGAGCTGACGCCAGGCGAACAGGAACGACGGTAGGCACGACGGAACGACCTCACTCTTTCGCGGGTGCCTACGGGGTTAGCTGTCGGGCTCGCGCAGAAAGAGCAGCGCTACGACGCAGACCGGCGTCGATTCGCCCCTGGCCGTCACCGCACACACGCGACGACAGCCTTTGGTTCCCCCGCTCCGAAGCCATCGTGGCCACGGACTCGGCAGGTCACATAACGGGGGAGAACATAGCGACTTGCGGTGACAGGACTTCCGGAGCGCGGATTTGGCGCCTTCGCGACACCATTTTCGAGATCGCTGGGGTGTCAGCTGGCAAACCCTGGGGTGCCAGGTTCTCAAGGTGAACCGGCACGGATCCGATGAGTCTCGTGGACCCTGTCCTCCCCCTTCCTTCTCTGGAGCCATCTCTTCGTGCGCAGACTCGTTCCCCTCATCGGCCTGCTGGCCGCACTGATCGTCCCCGCGACGGCCCCTGCGGCCGAGATCGGGCTGAACATCGCCGGCGGTGCCGCCGCGACCGAGGCGGACGTCAACCAGCTCGCCGACGCGAACGCCAAGTGGGCGCGGCACTTCCTCTTCTTCGACGACATCGACCGGGCCGGCATGGCCGACTTCCGTCGCAACGTCATCGACCCCGAGCAGAAGCGCGGCGTCAAGACGCTCATCGTGGTCGCGGGCAAGACGCAGGCCGCCCCGAACCCCGACGAGTACGCCCAGCGGATGAACGAGATGGCCCGCACCTTCAAGGGCGCGACGATGGCCTACGAGATCTGGAACGAGGCCGACGAGCCGCTGTGGTGGAAGCCGGCCCCGAACGCGGCCGACTACGTGAACCTCCTCAAGAAGTCGTACGCGACGATCAAGGAGGCGGACCCGAGCGCCACCGTGCTCGCCACGCCGACGACCGGCGCGAACTACGGCTGGGTCGAGGAGCTGTACAAGAACGGCGCGAAGGGCCACTTCGACGCGATGGGCGTCCACACGGACACCGCTTGCCTGATCGACTCGCCGTACTCCTACTACCGCGACCCCGCGGCCGGGAACCGGATCGCCCGCTTCACGTTCCTCGGCGTCCGCGAGGTCAAGGCCGCGATGGTCGCGAACGGCGACGACAAGCCGGTCTGGATCACCGAGCTCGGCTGGGCCGCGCGCGACAACGAGACCTGCGACTCCGGCACGTTCGCCGGCAAGAAGAAGGCCGGCGTCAGTGAGGCCCAGCAGGCCCAGTTCATGCTCGAGGCGTTCCACTGCCTCAACGCCGATCCGGCGTTCGGCGTGACCGTCGCGATGTGGTTCACCCTCCGCGACCCGCACTACGGCCTGTACAGGCCCGACGGCTCGCCCCGCCCCGCGCTCGACGCGTTCAAGGGCATGGGCGGCAACACCGCCAACGACAAGCTCCAGGGCCCGTGCGGTGACTTCGTGGCACCGGGCGTGCAGATCCTCGAGCCGCAGCCGGGCGCCGTCATCGGCCTGAACGACAGCCTGAAGATCCGTGCCACGACCGACGACAAGTCCGTCCTGCGCATGACCTTCTCGGTCGCGTCGACCCCGCAGGAGATCCGCAACTTCACCAACAACGGGAACCCGCTCGACCTGGCCGGCAACATGCCGTTCCTCGACTGGCAGGGCGTCAAGAAGCTGCCCGTCGGCGACCACAAGGTCATCGTCACGGCGATCGACCCGAGCGGCAACGCCGGTAGGGCCGAGGTCCCGTTCAAGCGGATCAACCCGGTCGCGCTGCCGGCCAAGGGCGTCAAGTTCGGCAAGCTGAAGCTGTCGGGCAAGGGCAAGAAGCGCAAGCTCGCCGGCAAGGTCGAGCTGCCCTACGCGTTCGGCCTCACCGCCAAGGACAAGGTCAAGGTGGAGTGGCAGAACAAGCGCAAGGGCAAGTGGAAGAAGATCCACGCCGGCACGAAGGCCGCCAACAAGCCCTCCGGCTTCGTCTTCTCGCAGAAGCTGAAGTTCGCCGGTCAGTGGCGCGTGCGCGTCATCTTCGAGGGCAAGGCGCCCTACAAGAAGACCGTCGGCAAGTGGATCAAGTTCAAGGTCTGAGCTCGTCCAGCTGATCCACCCGCTTGAACGGGTGGCAGAAGAAGTGCCCTTCCGATCTGGCCGCCCTCAGGGCGGCCAGATCCTTCTCCGGGGGCGCGTTGACGTAGGCGTAGAGGTCGCTGAAGCGGTCGACGTCGTCGAGGCGGAAGCCGAGGTGGTGGATCAGCGTCGGGACGTAGAGCTCGAGGTAGCCGGGGACGTGGTCGATCGTCGCGAACGCTTCGAGCGCCTTGCGGCGGATGAGCATGCCGGTGCCGAGGCAGCCGTAGAGCTCGGTCGGGTCCTGCCGGGTCGAGACTGCATCGACGAGGGCATGAAGCCTTGCGTCACCGCGGGCTCGCAGCGAGTGCGGCCAGTTCGTGTCGTCGCGCCGCGAGCAGTTCTTGCCGAGGAGATCCGCACCTGCGTGGTCGATGACCTGGCGCAGGGCGATCTCGAAGTCGTTGCGGAGCACGATGTGGTCGTACTCGGCGAGGAAGACCAGGTCGATCCCCTCGTCTTTCTCGATGACGCTGTTCCAGGCCTGCACCAACAGGCCGGTGTACTGCTGCTGAGCGAGCGGCCCGCGCAGCGACGGGTCCTCGACGAAGATCTTCTCGGGATGCGCGACGGCGTCGAAGTCCTCGCGGCTCCCTCCGTGGCAGACGAGGACGCGCGCGTCGGGAGGGAACTGCCGCAGCGACGCCGCGACGCCGCCGGCGTCGAGGTGCGTGACCAGCAGCGTCAGGATCACGGGGCGCCGAGGTCCGCGACCGTCAGCTCGATCTCGCGCTCGCAGGCGTCCGCGGCCTCGTGCCGGAAGACGAGCGTCCGGCGGCTCGAGAACGCGACGCGCACGACCGCGCGCTCGGCGCCATAGAGTCGAAGCCGGCCGCCGCTCAGCACCGGGAACGCGCGGAAGAGCACGCCGCCGCAGCGCTCGCAGCGCACCGCCGGCGCGAGGCGCAGCAGGCGGTTGCCGATCCGCCTCATCCCTCGAGCGCCGCCGCGGCCAGGGCGAGCGCGACCGCCGCGCGGGGCCGAAGCGAGTCGCGCCAGACGAACTCGTCGGGATGGTGCGCGTGGCCGCCCCGCGGGCCGAGGCCGTCGACGGTCAGCGGGATCGTCGCGGCGAAGTGGCTCGCGTCGCTCGCGCCGCCGCGCGAGCCGGCGTGCAGCCGCGTCGCGCCGTCGCCGATCAGCGCCGACGCGCGGGCGAGCAGCGGCTCGGTCGCCTCGCGCGCGTCCATGCCCGGCCACAGCCGCAGCATCTCGGTCTCGAGGCGCACCTCCCCCACCGCCTCGGGGATCGCGTCGACGACAGCGGCGAACGCGTCTGCGTGCGCCGCTCGGAGGTCGCCGATCAGCTCACCCTTTCCC
>CADCVT010000059.1 GCA_902806215.1 uncultured Solirubrobacteraceae bacterium
CGGGCTGGTCGGTCGCCGGCGGGTTCTCGTCGACGGGAGGCTTCGGCTCGGGATCCGGGTCGTCGCCGCCCGAGAAGCCGACGCCCTGCGGCTGCCACTCGTAGGCGCCGATATCGCGCCGGGGCGTTCCGACGCCCTTGCCGTTGACGTTGCGCGGCTTGCCCGCGAGGTCGACGGTCGACTCGATCGCCGGGTCGATCGGCCCGGCCGGGCCCTGGTCGATCATCGAGGAGCCGGCCTTGAGGCGGAAGTCGCCGATGCCGGGGTTCACGAACCCGGGGTCGACCGGCGTGTTCCCGCCGGCGTTCGTCAGCGTCTTCGTGCCCGTCCCCTCCTTCACGACGCTCGTGAGGTCGAGCCGCGAGGACCCGACGTCGCCGGTGCAGGTCGCCGAGTCGCTCGCGTAGAGCCCGAGGTCGTGGTCGACGCCGTCGATGATCGTGCCGCGCACCAGCATCTGGCTCGGATCCTCGTCGTCGTACGCGCTGCAGGTGATGCCCACGGACCCGGCGGAGCCGTCGCCGCGCAGCGTGACTTGCCGCGCCTCGGTCCTCGAGAGGACGTCGCCGGACGCGCAGCTTGCGCGGTTCTGGATGCCGTCGACGGCGCCCTGGAAGCGGACCAGGGTGTTGTCGATCCGCAGCAGCGACTTGCAGACCTGGACGCCGAAGGACCCGCGTGCGCGGATCGTCGACCGGGTGATCCGGGTGTCCTTCTCCACGACCACGCCGCGGCCCGCGTCGAGCGTCGCGCGGTCGATCAGGTTCTTGTTCCCGCGCGCGAAGACGGCGATGAACTTCTCCGGGTCGCCGCCGGCGTTCTTCAGCGTGATCGTGCTGTTGCGCAGCTCGCCGCCGCCGAGCAGCTCCAGCCCCAGCATGAGGGTGTTGTTGGCGAGCGGGTTGGTGATGGCCACGTCCTCGACGAGGCCTGCGGCGGAGAGGCCATAGGCGTCGAGGACGCCGCTCGTGCCGATCTGGACGCCGAGCGAGGCGACGCGGTGCTTGTTGCCGCCGACCTTGTCGAGGATCTGGAGCGCGGGCTTCTCCGACGCGTTCTGGTTGCGGAGGATCGTCTCGGTGCGGCCCATGCCGACGATCTCGACGTTCCCGGCGTCGATCTGTGGGTCGTAGACGTGCGAGGCGGACGGGAACGTGACCGGGCCGAGCTCGATGCGGTCGTCGGCGGCGGTGGAGGCGGCCTCGGCGAGGGCGCTCGGGAGCGTCATGTCGAGGCCGGGGCACTCGGGCTTCTCGACGCAGAAGACGGCGGCGTCCGCGGCGGCCGGGATCGTGACGGCGGCGGAGACGGAGGCGAGGAGCAGAAGGCGACGGGGAGCGGGCATGGGACGAGTCTCCGCTCGGGCGGTCGCGCCCGCATGAGGGGGACCCCCTCATCTTGCGTTGGGGGGTCATTCGCCTCCGCGCCAGTGCAGGATCTCCAGCGCGAGGGCGACCTGGAGGCCGCGGCCGGCGAGCGGCGCGGGCAGGAGCTGCTCGGTCCGCGCGAGGCGTGCGACGATCGTGTTGCGGTGGGTGAAGAGCACCCGCGCGGTCCGCGTCGTGTTCGAGCCCTCGCGCAGGTAGACGCGGGCGGTCTCGCGCAGCTCGGCCGGCGCGGTGGCGAGGTCGCCGAGCGTCCGCGCGACGAACTCGTCGGCGCGCTCCTCGTCCTGGGTGGCGAGCGCCACGACCTGCAGGTCGTCGTAGCTCGCGACCTGCGGAGCCGCGGCGGTGCGGTGCATGAGCCGCTGGGTCGCGAGCGCATCGAGGTGGCTGCGGCGGAAGCCGGCGATGCCGCCGGCGGTCGGGCCGACGGCCACCCGGACGCCGGGCAGCGCCGCGAGCGCCGCCCCGAGCTCGCCGACGTCCGGGCCGTGGGCGCTCGCCACCCAGACCCACAGCGCCGAGGCGCTCGGCACGACGGTGAGCGGCCGGGCCCCCGCGGCGCGCCCGGCCGCCTCGGCGGCCTTCTCCAAGAGGCCCGCGTCGGCCTCGACGCTGTCGCTCCACACGATCGCGGCGGTGTGCGTGCGGTCGAGCGCGTAGTTCAGGCGGGTCGACGCGCGCTCGACGCCGATCGGCGCGCCCTCGAGGATGAGCGAGACGACCTCGAGGCGCTGGGCGTGCGTGCCGCGGGTCAGCTCGTCGCGCTCGCGTTCCATCTGCTCGGCGATGCCGGCCAGCGTCTCGTCGACGAACGTGAAGATCGAGCGGGCGCTCACGTCGAGCAGCTCGCGCAGCTCGTCCGGGTCCGACGTCAGCTCGAACGCGAGCGTCATCCACCGCCGCCAGCTGACGTTCTGCCCGACGCGGTAGCCGTGCAGCGCGTCGGCGTCGAGGCCGCGGCGCACGAAGTCGCGCGCGACGATGAGCACCTCCGGCGACATGTTCGGCGGGACGCGCGCGCCCGGGTCGCGGACGTTCGCCTCGGCCCAGTGGACGAGGTTCGCGCGGTTGTTGCGCCGGATGGCCGCGGCGATCACCGGGTCGTTGGCCATCGGGTGGTCGGGATCGGCGAAGACAGCCGCGTCGACCTCGGCGAACATGGCCTCGGGCGCCTCAAGCAGCAGCGATGCGGCGGTGCGGATGTGCTCGGCGACCGGAAGCGACGGGGGTTCCCACGGATCCATGCCGACAGGCTAGGCGTTCTGCACATCGCTGACGGCAGATCATAGGCACTTCGCGCAACGCCGGGAGCGCCGGGACGGGCATCCTGACCTCAATGCTCGAGCTCCGCCCCGCCACCAACCACGTCGACGTGCTGATCATCGGCGCCGGCATCTCCGGCATCGGCGCCGCCTGGCACCTCCAGGACAAGCAGCCACAGAGGTCGTACGCGATCCTCGAGGCGCGCGACGCCATCGGCGGCACCTGGGACCTCTTCCGCTACCCCGGCATCCGCTCGGACTCCGACCTGCACACCTTCGGCTACGCGTTCAAGCCGTGGACCGACGAGAAGGCGATCGCCGACGGTGACGCGATCCGCGGCTACATCCGCGAGACGGCGCAGGAGAACGGCATCGACCGCCACATCCGGTTCGGCCACAGGGCCGTCCGCGCCGAGTGGTCGAACGACCGTGCGCAGTGGACCGTCGAGGTCGAGCGCACCGACACCGGTGAGACGTTCACGATGACCGCCGGCTGGCTCTTCAGCGCCAGCGGCTACTACCGCTACGACGAGGGGTTCACCCCCGAGCTGCCCGGCCTCGACCGCTTCGAGGGCCAGGTCATCCACCCGCAGCACTGGCCCGAGGACCTCGACTACGCCGGCAAGCGCGTCGTCGTGATCGGCAGCGGCGCGACCGCGGTCACGCTCGTCCCGGCGATGGCCGACGAGACCGCGCACATCACGATGCTCCAGCGCTCGCCGAGCTACGTCATGCCGCTGCCGTCGAAGGACCCCGTCGCCAACTGGCTGCGCAGGACGTTCTCCGAGGAGCGCGCCTACGCGATCACCCGGCGCAAGAACATCATCCGGCAGGCCGCGATCTACAAGCTCTCGCAGCGCTTCCCGCGGGCGGTGCGCCGGCTCATCCGCAAGGTCAACGAGCAGCAGCTGCGCGGTAGCGACTGCGACGTCGACGTGCACTTCAAGCCGACGTACGACCCGTGGGACCAGCGCCTCTGCGCGGTGCCCGACGGCGACCTGTACGGCGCGCTGCGCAAGGGCCAGGCGTCGGTCGTGACCGACCACATCGAGACGTTCACCGAGACGGGCATCCGCCTGCAGTCGGGGCAGGAGCTCGAGGCCGACATCGTCGTCACCGCCACCGGCCTCAACCTGCTGGCGTTCGGCGGCCTCGAGCTCGTCGTCGACGGCCGCGAGGTCTCGCTGCCCGACACCGTCGCGTACCGGTCGATGATGCTGAGCGGCGTGCCGAACTTCGCCTACGCGATCGGCTACACGAACTCGTCGTGGACGCTCAAGGTCGACCTCGTGTGCGAGTACCTGTGTCGGCTGCTCGGCCACCTCGACGCGACCGGCGCAGACACCGCCGTGCCCGAGGTCTCCGACCCCGACATGCCCACGCGGCCGCTGCTCGACTTCAAGGCCGGTTACGTCCTGCGCGCGCTCGACCGCTTCCCGCGCCAGGGCGAGCAGGCGCCGTGGCAGGTCGTCATGAGCTACGCCGAGGACGTCAAGGCGCTGCGCCGCGGCGAGGTCGACGACGGCGCCATGCGGTTCTCGCGCCGGCGCTCGGCGAGGGCGCCCAAGCCGCGAGTCGAGGTTGCCGCGTAGCCGCGACGGGTGCGTCAGGCCGCGGGCTCGGCCTCAGGCGTGATCGCGAGGTAGACCATCCAGTCGTCCTCGAGCATCACCCGCTCGTAGACGCGGCGGGTGCGCCCGTACTTCTCGTCGAGCGCCGCCTCGGCCCGGGCCTCGTCCTCTGGCGTCTCGAACACCTGCGCCGTGCACTCGACGGCCGGGCCGAGCGGCTTGCCGCGGACGTCGCACGGGAGCACGCGTACGCGCGGGTTGCGCCGAACCCGCGCGACCTTGGCGGTTAGCTGGCGTCCGCGACGCGTTGCTTGAGCGCCATCCGCGGGGCCCTACGACCGCGCCGGTCCCGGGGCAAGGCCCCGGCCGGCGCGGCAGAGACGGCTAGCGCACCTTCCCGGTCGCGCGCTTGGTCGTGGCGTTGCGGGCGGCGTCGGTCGCCACCACCGTGATCGTCACGCGCTCGCCCCGCCGGACGCGGCGCGAGAGGGTGAGCGGGATGGTCCGCTTGCCTGCAGCGACGTTGCTACGCGCCGCGCGGAGGACCGTGCGCGCGCGGCTCCGCGTGCTCCGGCGCGCGGTGGCGGTGATCGTCAGGTTCGCCCGCTCGCTCAGGGTCACGACGAGGCCGAGCTTCCGCGTCCGCCGGGTCGCCTTCGTGAGCCGGAGCAGGACCGAGAGCGTCGGAGCCGTGCGATCAGCGAGCGCCACGACCGGCGGGCGGATCGTCACCGGCGGCGACGTCGATGCCGCGGGCGGCGGGGTCGTCACGACCACGGGGTCCTTGACCGGGTCGACCACCGGATCGACGACCTTGTCTGGCGTCAGGTCCGTGCAGTTGAGCGTGCCGGCGCGGATCGAGTGACCGTCGCTGTTGTCGTCGTCGGTCCAGAAGACCGGCTTGCGATCGTCCTCGCACTCGTTCTGCCCCGAGATGGCGAAGCCCTCGTTGTTGAGGTTCCCCATCCCGGTCGGTCGCGCGAACGTGTTGGTGACGACGAACTTCCCGTCGTCGGCTCCGCTCTGCGCGATCTCGAGCGTGGCGCTGCGACCGTCGCAGCTGTTGTCGCAGTGCGCCCAGAGACGCTTGGTCTCCGGCTCGTACTCGAGCGCCATCACCGAGATGAACCCGCTGGCGAACGTCGCGATCCGGTCGAAGGTGTTCGCCGCCTGGTTGAGCGCGTAGGCATGGATCTTGCCGCCCTGCTCGATGCCGACGAGGAACAGGCCCGAGCCGTGCCCGGGGTAGTCGGTCGGGTCGTAGGCCAGGCCGGTGTTCTCGTCGACGAAGCCCTTGGTCGTCAGCAGCGAGTCGGGCACCCAGCCGACCGTCTCCGGCCCGCTGTTCGGAGCGAACGGCGGGCCCGGGAAGGTCCCGGTCAGATTCCAGTCGCGGGTCGCGGTGAGGGTGGTGTCAGCCGACGGCGAGACGTCGTAGCGCAGCACGGCCGGGCGGCTGTCGCCGCTGCCGTCCCGCTCCGTGGCGACGAAGATCGCGTTCGACTCTCCGCCGGCCAGCGTCACGCCCTCTGCGTCCGGCGCGCCGCCGCCGCCCGGATAGACCAGCGTCTTGCCGTTGCTCCACCCGTTGGCGGTGTCCGGCGTCCACTTCGTGCCGTCCCACACCATCCGGTAGAGCATCGAAGGGCTGTTGCGCGTCGCCCAGAGGATGCCGGGGGCCGAGGTCGCCGACGGCTGGTAGGTCAGCCCGCTGAGATCGCCGTTGGTGGGATCGCCGGGCGTGCCGAAGAAGAAGGCCGGATCGGCGATCGAGACTGCGCTGCCGCCGGGCCACGCTGCGGCTGCGGCGGGAGGCCCGGGACAGATGTTGGCGGTGCCGCGCGTCGGCTCCTGCGTGGTGACGAAATCGCCGGTGCCGTCCGGGCAGCGCCCGAACGTCGTGACCGCGTGGTCGCCATAGGAGTAGCTGTCGACGAGTGCGGCGGTGTTGTCGAAGAGCCGTGCGGTGTCGGGGTTGCCGAACGCGTCGAGGTCGATCACGTGGAAGGCGCCGGCGGCGAGGCTCGTGCCGCCCGCGACCGTCGCGCTGTTCTCGGCCTTGTTGGTCGAGTCCCGGAGGACCCAGCCCCCGATGTCGACCGCGTCCGGGCCCGTGTTGTAGAGCTCGGCGAAGTCGGTGACGACGCCGCCCTGGGACTCGACCTCGTTGAGGACGACCGCGCCCGACGCGGGCGCGACGGCGATGAGACTCAGGATCAGGGCAAAGGGAGCGACGAGCGCCCTGGCCGGTGCTCGCCATGCATGGTGCAACGTGAAAGCTCCCTCTTGGTGAGCGAGCTGTCTACCAGGGCCGGGACCGCACAGGTGGAATTGTTTCGTCGCGGGCGAGTCAGCGCAGCTGGACGTCGCTCCGCTCAGCGCTCACCAGCGCGGCCTCGCGACGCCGACGACGAACTGGGTGGGCCGCACGCGGGCGAAGACCCCGCCGCCGTTGGCCTGGTTGCCGGCCGCGCCGCTCGTCGTGTTTCCCTCGATCGTGTGCAGGCCGTCGGACTGGAGGGCGACGACGACGCCGACGTGCTCGGGGAAGCTCGGCGGGTGGTTGACGAAGTCGTAGAGCACGAGGTCGCCCTCCTGCGCGTTGGCGACCGGGTGCCAGGAGGCGAAGCCGCCGGTGCCCTGCTTCGCGTGCGCCTCGGTCGACGGGCAGTAGCGGATGTCCGGAGCGGTCTTGAGGCCGCCGTGCTCGAGCGCGGCGTGGGCGAACGCGCCGCACCACGGCTGGCCGATCATGCCGACGCCCTGCTGCCAGTCGTCGATCTTCGGCCCGCGGTTGCTGCCGGCGGGATGCTCCTCGGTCCCGATCTGCGTCCGCGCCCAGGCGATCGCCGCCGCTGGTCCGTGCGGGGTCTCGGCCCGGGTCTTCGCCCGGGCGAGCTGCTCCGGCGTGCGCTTGTCGGGATCGATGATCATCTGGGCCAGCCCGGCGGGGCAGCCCTGCTCGAGCGTCTCCGGCAGCGCGCCGAGGTCCCAGCCCACCTGCCGGACCGCGCCCGCCGTCGCCGGGCCGTACTGGCCGTCCGCGTCGATCTGCCCCTCGTGGCGCGCCTTCATCCTGGCGTTCAGCGCCGCCTGGAGGGCGCGGACGTCGGGTCCGGTCTCGAGCGGCGACGAGAGATGCAGCGTGCGTTGAGCGACCTCGGACACGGGGACAGCCACCTGACGATCGGAACGGGTCGACCGCACCCCGAACGCGTGGCATCGGGATGAACAGTCGCTGCTTTTCAACCTACAGCGGATCGAGTGGTGCGGGCGATTTGTCTTGCATGGGCGACCCGGGACCGGGTCGCAGGGCCGCGCGGCCCGGGTACGTTCGCATGGTGCGCCGCCTGCTGACCGCCGCCTCCGTCGTCGTCGCGGTCGCCGGCTGCGGAGAGCAGCAACGCGGCGAGCCTCGCGCCGCGACGACCGGCGCGACGACGCCCACGATCACCGCCACCGATCCGGTCCCCGCGCCGACGCCGACGCCGGCGGTGCGCATCGGGGCCGAGGAGCTCGGGTCGCCCGCGGGCCGGCGGCTGCGCGGCCTGCGGGTGGGCCTCATCGCGAACCGGGCCTCGGTCACCAGCGACGGCCGGTCGTCCGTGCGTGCGCTGCGCGACCACGGCGTGCGGGTCGTGCGTCTGTTCTCGCCCGAGCACGGCTACGGGACCCAGGGCGCCGCCGGCGCGCAGCAGGACGACAGCCGCGCGTTCGGGGTGCCGGTCGTCAGCCTGTACGGCGCGAACAAGGCACCCACGGCCCGCGACCTGCGCGGCCTCGACGCGCTCGTCTACGACCTCCAGGACGTCGGCGTGCGGTTCTACACGTACGTGTCGACCGAGATCCTCGCGATGCGCGCCGCGGCACGTGCCGGCGTCCCGTTCGTCGTCCTCGACCGCCCGAACCCGCTCGGCGGCGAGCTCGTCGCCGGACCGGTCCGCAACGGCCCGCGGACGTTCGTGGCCACCGCCCCCGGGCCGCTCGTCTACGGGCTGACCAGCGGAGAGATGGCCCGCTACGTCAACGCAGAGATCCGCCCGCGGGCGAAGCTGACGGTGATCCGCATGCGCGGCTGGCGGCGAGACATGACCTGGCCCGACACGGGGCGTCCGTGGACGCCGCCGTCCCCGGGCCTGCGGACGCCGCAGGCCGCGCTGACCTACCCCGGCCTGGCGCTGTTCGAGGGGACCTCCGTCTCGGTCGGCGGCGGCACGCGACGCTCGTACCAGATGCTCTGCGCGCCGTGGCTGAAGGGCCGCGAGATCGCCGCGGGCGCGTCGAAGCTCGGCATCCCGGCCACGCCGCTGACCGTCGTCCCGCGCCCGGTGAAGAGCGCCAGGGAGCCGAAGTTCCGCGGCCGCCGCTGCCGCGGCGCGCTGCTCCACCCGGGCGGCGAGCGGATCAACGGCTACGAGGTCGGCCTGGGGATGCTGCTGAAGCTGCGCAGGTCGCGGCGCTTCCGCTGGCTGCAGGGAGGCGAGCAGACCGACGCGATCCTCGGCACCCCGGCCTTCCGCCGCCGGGTCGACGCCGGCTGGTCGCTCCAGCGCATCCTCGCCGCCGAGGCGCCCGCGGTCCGCGCGTGGCGGGCCCGGCGCGCGCCGTACTTGCTCTACTAGCCGCCTTCGATCAGGCGCGTCACGAGCGCGAGGGGTGCCCATGCCTCGCGCCCGCGCCGGGTGAGTGCGTAGGAGCGCAGCTCGGCCTCCGGGTCTCGCAGCTCGAGGCGCCGCACGCCCTTGCGCGGCGGCTCGTCCGCCGCCAGCAGCCCGACGCCGAGGCCCTCGACGATGAGGTCCTGGACGAGCTCCAGGCTGTCGGCGCGGTGGGTGATCCGCGGGACGAAGCCGGCCAGCGCCGCGATGGCTCGCACCGCCTCCTCGTCGGCGGTGTCGCGCGAGTTGACGATCCACGGCGTGTGCTCGTAGCGGCGCAGCACGTCGGGCGAGGCGAGCCGTCGCGCCGCGTCGTCGCGCGCCGGGACGGCGAGGTGCCAGCGCGCGGTCCACAGCGGCGTCGCGGTGACGTCGCGGGCGAACGTCCGCGGCGCGAGGTTGTAGTCGTAGACCAGCGCGAGGTCGACCTCGTCGTCGGCGAGCAGCGCGAGCGCCTCGGGCGCCTCGTGCTCGCGGACCTGGAGCTCGACCGCCGGGTGCGTCTCGGCCAGCGTGGCGACGACCGGCACGAGCGAGCGTCGCACCGCCGTGGCGAACCCGGCGACGCGCACGACGCCGGCGGGCTCGGTCGCCGGGTCGAGGTCGGCGCGGGCGGCGTCGAGCGCGGCGAGGATCGTCACCGCGTGGTCGGCGAGCCGCTGTCCGGCCGGCGTCAGGCGCACCATCCGGCCCGCGGGCTCGATGAGCGGCGTCCCGGCCTCGCGGGCGAGGACGGCGAGCTGGTGGGAGATCGTCGACGTCGTGTACCCGAGCTCGTCGGCGACGGCGCGCATCGACCCGCGCCGCGAGAGCTCGAGCAGCAGCCGCAGGCGCCGCGGGTCCATCGTTCGAGGGTATCGAACGGTCTGTCCGAACATCCGGCGTAGACGCAAACGGTCTCACGGCCGACACTCGACCCATGACCACCTCGCGCACCGGTGCCGGCATGGCCCTCGTCGCGATGCTCTGCGTCCAGCTCGGCATCGCGGCATCGGTCGGGCTCTTCGACCAGATCGGCGCGGAGGGCGCGGCCTGCCTTCGACTCGTGTTCGCCGGCCTGATCCTGCTCGCCGTCGTGCGGCCGCGGGTCGCCTCGTTCACCCGCAGCAGTCTCGGCGCCGCGATCGCCCTCGGCGCGATCACCGCCGGGCTGACGATGTTCTTCATCGCCGCCGTCGACCGCATCCCGATGGGCACCGCGAGCGCGCTCGAGTTCCTCGGGCCGCTCGGGGTCGCGGTCCTGCGCGGCCGCGGCGGCACGAAGGTGTGGCCGGCCATCGCGGCCGTCGGCGTGCTGCTGCTCACCGAGCCGTGGCACGGCGCGCTCGACCCGGCCGGCGTGGGCTTCGCGCTCGCCGCCGCGGTCTGCTGGGCGCTCTACATCGTGCTGACGCAGCGCGTCGGCGACGAGGTCGCGGGCCTCCAGGGGCTCGCCATCTCGATGCCGGTGGCGGGGCTCGTCTCCTCCGCCGTCGCCGGTCCGTCGCTGGTGGGCGACCTGACGGTCGACGTGCTCCTGGCGGGCATCGGCCTGGCGATCCTGTTCCCGGTCGTCCCCTTCGCGCTCGAGATGCTCGCGCTGCGCCGGCTGACGACGACGGCGTTCGGGACGCTCATGAGCCTCGAGCCGGCCCTCGCGCTGCTGATCGGCCTCGTCGTCCTGGCCCAGGCGCCGGGTCTGCTCCCGGTCGTCGGGATCGGCTTCGTGGTCGTCGCGGGGATCGGCGCGGAGCGGACGGGCGCGCGTGCGGCGCCGTCACCGGACGCGAGGATCGCTCATGAGGCCCGGGTCGTCGAGGTCGCGGCCTGACGCGGAACGGGGAGCCGCGTGTCGGCGAACACGCGCATCGCCGGCCCCAGGAACTCCACCATCCGGGGGTGGTAGGCGTTGTGGAACTCGCGCATGGCGGCGTCCTCGGCATAGAGGATCCCCATGCCGACGTAGGCCTCTCTGCTCGGGGCGTAGAAGCGCGACGCGATCTCGAAGTGCCGCTCGATCAGCGCCTGCGTCGCGTCGTCCTCGGGTCGCGCGCCGTCGAGGGAGGCGGCGATCTCGCGGTAGAGCACGTCCCAGTCCGCGTGGACGCGGTCCTTGTCGACGTGCGCCCAGGCCTCGGTCTCGGCGAGGCTCCTCGCCTGCTCGGCGCTCAGCGACCGGCGGCACCGGTCGGCGTAGCGTTCGTCGCTCTGCTCGGTCGTCTCGTCCATCTGGGCTCCTTGTGGGTTGGTGGTCCAGCCGCTCGGGGTGCGGACCATGCGGAGGCTCTCGAGGCCAAACGGCGCCGGCGTGACCCCGCGGAAGGCATCCCAGACCTCGATGGCGTGGGGCGTGCACCGGATGACGACGAAGTCCTCGTCGGTGGACCCGCGCGGCCAGAAGGCCAGCCACGCGGTCATGAACCAGCGTGCCCGCCCGGCCGGGTCGAGGTCGACGATCTCTGCGTCGCAGTGGAGCACGACGCAGGCCGCGCGAGCGTCGTCCTGGTAGACGAGGACCGCGGAGCCCGTCCGGGCGACCTCGCCTGCCTTGCGCGAGACAGCCGACGTTCCCAGATGGACCGTGAGGTCGGTGTCGGGTGCGTGGGGCTGGACGACGCGGGCGCTCGACCCGCTCGGGCCCTCGGTGACCATCACGCAGTACGACTTGCGCAGCATCGTCTTGCGCACCGCCCGCAGGACGTGGTCGTCGGCCAGGCGGGTGCGCGACAGGCTGACGCGGCGGTAGGAGCGCGCGACGAGCGTGCGCAGGCGGTCGGCGCTGCGGGTCATGAGGACGCCTCGTCCGGGAGGAGCGCGGTCGTCGTCGCGCCCGCCGCCAGCGCGAGACACAGGGGCGAGTACACCCGCAGGTCGAGGCGGCGGAACGCCTCGGGAGCGTTCCCCCGCCCGAACCCGGAGACGACGAGCCCGGCGACCCCTCGCAGCAGCAGGATCGCCGCCAGGACGCGGACTCCCCAGCGGGGCAGCCACTCCGGGCCAACCCGCGGGACGACGTCGGCACGCATGAGCACGAGGCTTGTCGCGGCGCTCAGCAGCCCGGCCACGCCCAGCGTCGCTTTGGCCGACGGAAGCTTCTCCTCGGCCACCCCCACGAGCACCTCGGCGTAGCGCGCCCGGCTCTCCAGGGGCCAGGGCGAGAACGCCCAGACGCCGTGCAGCACGGCGAGGCCCCCGAGAGCGCCGGCGGTCGCGACGGCGACCGGACGCCCCTGCTGTGTGATTCGTTCGGCTTCGATCATGTCCGCAGACTCGCGGTCGCGCCGGCCCGCGACAACGGTCGCGCGGCTAGGGCCGTCGCGCCCTGCGGCGGTGACGGCTCACGACTTTCGTAGGGGGCCGGCCGGCACGCGCCGGGCGAGTGCGAGTCCCGCAGCGACCAGCAGTGCACCACCGCCGCGACCAGCACGAACCACGTCGCCGCGTTCCCGTCGCCTTCCGGGTTGCCTTCGTCATCGCGTTGATCGCGGGCGCCGTTGGTGGTCTGTGGCTCGCGCACGAGGCGCCGCGCTTCCGGTAGCGGTCAGCCGCCGTCCGCAACACGAGCTGCGTAGGCCGCGGAGATCCAGAGCCTCCCCAACGAACGCCAGACCCAGCGGGCTCGACGCTCGAGCCGATGGACGCGCGCGTCCGAGAGTCCTCGGTAGCGAAGGGGCCGTTTGTCGCGTCGCACAGGTTCGTTGGTACCCGCGCACGCTCACCCTGAGCACTGCCGCCCTGTCCGCGGCGGTCGTCGCTCGTGCCGAAACATGCCACGACCGTCGAGCTGCGGGGCGACTATCCGCCACGCCGAGCCGAGCGCTCCGGCGCGGGTTCTCTCGTGCGGTTACGAGACGACCGGACGAGTTCGCTGGGGCGCGGCCGTGCTGATGCTCGTCAATGGCTCCTGGGTGGCAGCCGCCGTACACGCAGTCGCGTACTGGCCCGATGGTGCCGCAGGTAGAAGTACCGGAGCTCGGCTTTGCTGCAGCTCGGGCATAGGCTCGATGTGATCCGTTCGGTCGCGATGCCGTCGATCACAGCGAACCAGGCGTTCTCTGATGTCGGATCGACGTCGCGACAGGCTCTGACTGTCACGGCTTGCCCCTTCTGCGGTCGCTCAAGCGACCCTCCGCTAGACGCCGCCGTCGCCAGAACCAACGGGTCCAGCAAACGCCAGGAACGCCAGGAGGAAGAACGCCCCGGACACCCACGCTGCGAGTGCCAGCCCGAGTCCGGTGGCAATGACCGCGGGCGCGAAGCTGACCGTGCGGGCGATAGACATCGACATCCACTATGACGGAGCTGGCCCAGGCCACCCCGCGACGCTTTCGGGTCTCCACCAGCCGCGGGCTGTACGCCCGACGTCACGAGAGAACGGGGCGGCAGACGCTTCTTCATCCCGAGGACGTGACGACGCCGACGATCCCTACGCCGATGAAGATCACGCCGACCACGACACAGGTGGCCCAGCGGTACAACCGCGACGGGTAGTCGTCGTAGAGACCTCCGAAGCGGATCATGGCTCCCGCCACTCCACTGTGGTCGCTCACGGCCGCGACGAACCGAACGGACCCACCTCGAAGGCGCGATCGTCCTCGTCGCCGCACCCCGTCAGGGTCACGAGCGTGCCGCTGTCAGCCACGGGTTCCTTGGTCACCAGACTGATCGGCACGGTCAGTAGCGGTTGTTCGCCATAGAACGAGTTGCAGCCGTCGTAGCCCGCGAAATCGACGCGCATGAGGGAGGCCACGAGGAGAACGACGCATGCCGCAGATGCGACAAGGATCCGTCGGCAGCGGAGTGCGTTACGCAGTAGCCGCCGTAGTCAGGGCTCTCTTCAATCGGGGAGAAAGGATTTGAACCTGCGACTCGCCCGGCCCCCAGCCGAGGCTTGAGAAGGTCGGCGGGCGCGTCAGGGCCGCGTGAGGAGGCCGAAAACGACGCACTGGCGCCGTGAAGTACCAAGTTGAGACAGACCGGATAGCGGTTGGGCCCATGCCTCGGCGGTGACTGATCGTGCCGGCGTTGAGGTGGATGCTGCGATCTCCGGGGGAGGTGGGGGCGCGCTTTCCGACGATCTTCGCCACATTGAACGCGGTGACTTCGCTCTACCCGGTCGTAGTGGCCGTTCTTCGCACCGCGTTCGGACGCGACCCGGGAGCGGGTCAGCGGCGATGGGCCAGCGCTGCGACCGTGCGAGATCAGCGGGATCGCGACCCCGCGACGCCCGGCGCCGCACGGCTCGCGATCCCGCTGATCGGTTTTGCCCAGCACCTGGTCGTCCGGGCCCTGCCTCCATTGCGACAGAGGATCGCCCAGCGCCCGTGATGCGCGTGTTGCATCTCGCACCTCACCCGGACAGCGGAGGCGGCATCGCGGACTACGCGAGCCGTTTTGCAAAGTCGGTGGAGCTCGCCGGGGGGGAGGTCCACCTGCTCTCTCCGCCGGTTCCGCGGCGCAACTCGCTGTCGGAGATTCGCGCCTATCGCGCCGCTGTGGGCCGAGCCCTCGCGAAGCAGCGACCCGACGCCGTCCTCGCTGAGCTCGGAGGTGTCGGCCTGGCCGAGTTCTGGGCCGTGGCCCACCTCCTGCGTCGCGGCGGCCCTGAGGTGCCCGTGGCGATCACGGTCCATGACCCGCCGAGCCCGCTGTGGTGGCCTTTCCACCTGCGTCCTGTCGCGACGTACGCCGGCGCCCGGGCGTCGACCCGCGCGCTCATGGCTCCGTTCGCACGACTGGTGCAGGAATGGGTCGTCGCGCGCGCACACACCGTGCTCGCCCTCTCCGATTCCGGCCGCGACTCGATCGCGCGCCGTTACCCCGGGACCGCCGTCAGCACCCTGCCGTTCCCCATACATGGCAGCTCTCCCTCACCACCCCCGTCCGAGGATGAGCTCGTGCTCGGTTTCCACGGCTATTGGTACCGCGGAAAGGGCATCGAGCGCCTCCTGGAAAGTCTGGCGATGCTCCCTGCCGGCGGCCGACCCGTGCGCCTGCGGATGTCGGGCGCGACCCTGCCAGGGGCGTCGGGGCCAACCAGCGAAGAGATCGACCGCGCGAAGAAGCGGCTGCCGCCATGGGTGGTGCTCGACGCGCTCGGCTATCTCCCGCGGTCCGACGTCACCGCGGCCCTCCAGGCGTGCCATGCCATTGTCCTCCCGTACGAGCGCATCACGGGGCTCCGGAGCCTTACCTCGACAAGCGCCGCGATGTGGGATGCGCTCGCGGCAGGCGTGCCCGTCGTAGCGACAGCAGTCCGCGCGATGCCCGAGGCCGTGAAGCACGAGACGAACGGACTGCTGGTCCATCCCGGGTCGCAACCCGATCTGGTCGACGCCCTGGAACGCCTACGTCGGGACACCGGTCTCTGCGCGCGGCTTCGAGAGGGGGCCGCAGATTCGGCGTCTGCGCTCGACCTGTCTCAGTCCGGCCGCGTCGCCCTTGCGCTGCTGTCGACGGCCGACGCCGGCCGGTCCTCCTCGTAGCCGAAGCGCTCGAGAGCCTCCCGCGCCTGGCCTGCGACGACGAGCTGACCAGGAGCCTTCCGCCACCGCCCGATCGTCGCCGGAGCATCGACCACAGCGGCTGCGGCCTGGACCGCCAGCGGCGTCGTGTCGGCGCGCGCGAAGGACAGGAGCGTGCGAGCGCCACCGGTGGGGTCGCGACACAGGTCCTCGAACCTCATACGCAGGTACCGCGGACCAAGCTCGGTCTCGCCGAAGTCCGCGGCGCGTAGGTTTGAGAGCGCCCAGAACGCCAGTGCACGAGCGTGCCCTGGGACCTCGTCGACCGACGAACCGAGCAGCGTCGGGCCGTAGAGGGCAAGCTGCTGCTGGTTGGGCGAGAACGCCATGTCGCGTCCGTCGCGGACGAGGTGGATGAAGCGCAGCGACGAGAAGCGGCCGGACAGGAAGGGAAGCAGCAGGAAGCTCTGTGGGTGCTTCCAGCCCCATCCGCGTGCGTCTGCCGGCAGGTCCGCGAGATGGGCGGCCAGGGCAGCCTCGAACGCCTCGCCCATTGCCGACGTCGCTTCGCGCGCGACGAACAGCGGCCCCCACGCCCGGTCGAAGTCCACGAAGTGCAGCGCATCGTCCGATGCGTTCAGGCGCGCGCCCAGGTAGGAGCCTCCCGCCTCGAGCATCTGCTTGACCACCCGTGTGCCCGAGCCGCCGGAGCCGCCGATCACGACAGGGTCGCCGAGTGCCCCGGCGGTCGCAAGGGCCGTCCCGGGAACGACCCGCCGGGGAGCCGGCACGCCGAGGCGAGGAGGGCGTCCCGACGGAGGACGAAAGGCGTCTTCCAGGCGCCCGTCGGGATCCATGCGGCGCCACAAGGCGCGGGTGCGGTCCCACACCTCGCGGGCGTCGCCGGGCGTCAGGATCGTGCTCCACCGCCCGACGCTCTCGTCGTGCACCCGCGTCGTCGACGCGATCTTCGGATCCTCCAAGCCGCGCTCGTGTGCGACGGTGTTGAACAGCAGCTGACGCGGCTCGAGCTCCTCCCCCAGCCATTCCATGAGGCGCGCGAGCTCGTACTCGGGCGCCGCGACGATCTGCTCGTACGTGACCGTGCGCGCCCGAGCCGGGTACCGGACGCTGTAGTCGAACCCGGCTTCCGCATACCGCAAGTAGTGGGCAACGCGACCACGCAGGTCGGGGGGCAGCGTCAGCGGGAAACCCGCCTCCTGCATCGAGGCCACCGTGTCGAGGGGGTTTCGCACGACGTGCACGAACAGCCACGGGCCGTCCAGAAGGCGTTCCCAATCCGCGGTGTAGAGGACGTTCTCGGGAGCCTTGTCGGCCCAGCGACCCTTCCCAGCGCGCTCGGCGGCACGCTCGTGGAGCCGGACGAAACCGGCGCCCAGCAGCGCCAGTGCCTCGTCCGGCACGAGCATCTTGGCGGCGGTCGCATAGCGGAGATGACGCAGTCGGTCGTCGCGGTAATCCCCATGGAAGTCCCGCAGAAACGGCACCTCCGGCCCGCAGTGGATACGCGAATGCGTGTCGAGGACCCTCCGCACGAGGCTGGTCCCGGAGCGATGGCAGCCGCCGATGACGATGGGCCACTCGCGCCGCATCAGGTCAGGCGTCCGCGTCGCCGCGCGCGAACAACGGATGACGCGTGAACGGGTTCGACGAATCGAGCTCGCCGTCACCGGTGTACTCGCGGAGGTCCCCGTCGGCGAGCAGGACGATGTCCTCGGCGCGCAGGGCCGCCCGCCGGCGATGCCAACCTCGCCTGAGCTCGCTGGCGTCGTAGACGCGCCCGAGGTACTTCCGGGAAGCGTGCTCGGCGCTGAGGTACAGGTAGTGGCGCATCGGGAACGACCGTGGGGACGCGCGTAGGCCGTCGAAGTCGACCACGTGCCCGCCGCTCGCCACCAGGTCCACGGGCGCCGCCTGCCGCTTCCAGGCGTTCAACCGGTCGACGGCGCGCGGCATGAACGGGTAGTAGCGGCGCATCGTCCGCTGGAAGTGCGGGTGGTCGTGGTCTGGGCACTCGCGGGTTGGGACGAACGCGAACTCGATGAAGTTGACGGCGTTGTACCCCGCTCGGTCTTCCTCGGCGAGAGCCTCAACCAGCGTGATCCCGGGTTTGGGCGGAAGCCGGATCTCGTCCGCATCGACGTGGATGAACCAGTCGGCTTCGAGCTCGCTCGCGACCTGCGCCTTTCGCTCGAGGATGGGCGCCCAGCTGTAGACGCCCGCTCGGGGCATGGTCTCGATGCCGACGACGCCGCGCCCCAGCCACCCTTCGGCGATCTCGACGGTACGGTCGGTCGACTCGTTGTCGAGAAGGTAGACCTCGAGCCCGTGTGCGACGAGGTGCTCGACGCAGGCGCCGATGAAGCGCTCCTCGTTGTGAGCGGCGAGGATCGCCACTACGCGCATGCGCCGAGGATAGACAAGGGCTACCTAGACTCGAGCGGGTGAGCCTGGGCACGCGGAACACCATCCTGCACGTGGCGAGTCCCGCGCCATCCGGTCGCTTGCGCAGGTCATGACCGCCGCCGGCACACCCGCATCTCCTGCCCCGTTCGTGGTCGGGGTCCCGCGCTCGGGAACGACGCTCCTGCGCCTGATGCTCGACGCCCACCCGGCTCTCGCGGTCCCTCCGGAGACCCATTTCGTGCCGAGGGCACTTTCCGCAGCGCAGGCGCAGCCGGGCGGGGCCTCGACGTTCTGGCACATCGTGGTGAGCAGCGAGCGCTTCGGCGATTTCGGAATCGACGCGGATGAGCTCCGGCGCCGGATCGACGCCCTCCGGCCCTTCGAGGCGGCCGAAGGGGTGCGAGCCTTCTACCGGCTCTACGCCGAACGCCAGGGCAAACCACGCTGGGGGGACAAGACGCCGTCCTACCTCGCGAGCATGCTCATCATCGCGGCGGCGCTGCCCGAGGCCCGCGTCGTCCACATCATCCGCGACGGGCGAGATGTGGCCTGCTCGATCGTGCCCCTGGGCTTCGGACCCGACTCGGTCGCTGAAGCGGCCGCCTGGTGGAGTGCCGGCATCGCGAGGGCGCGCGCGCAGGCCGCCTCCCTCCCCGGCTACCTGGAGATCAGGTACGAGGATCTCGTCACGCGAACGGCCGAGACGCTTCACCCGGTATGCGACCTGGTCGACCTTCCCTTCGCACCCGCGATGCTCGAGTACCACCGCAACGCCGGTGCGCGGATGGCCGAGATCGAGCGCGACCTTCCCGCGCGAGACGGCAGCGTGTTGTTGACCGCCTCCGAACGGGCCGCGATGCACGCCCTCACGCGAGACCCACCTCGCGCGGCGCGCGAGGGCCGCTGGCGCCGCGACATGACGCCGGAGGACCAACGCGACTTCGAAGCGGTGGCCGGCCCCCTCCTCGCCGAGCTGGGCTATCCCCTGCGCTGGCGCAACTCCGCGTAGAGCCGCTGCGCCGCCGGCGGTATGCCCTCGCGGGTCGCGGCGGCGGCCTGGTGATGGCGCAACCCGGGCCGGATGAACTCGGCGATCGACGCCTCGACGGCCGGTGAGTCCGCCGCTTCCGCCAGACCCGCGAACTCCGCCAGGCGACCGGACTCCTTCCGCCAATCCACGAACCAGTCGTCGTAGAAGACGACGAGGCAGTCCCCGGGAATGGCCGAGAGCGCGCCAGCCGTGTACCGGGTCCAGAGGTCAAGCGCCTGCTGGATCGGGGAGGAGAGCCGGCGCGTTGCCCAGGGCATGCGTCCCAGCGACTCGGCCATGTCGGCGGGATGGCGGACACAGACGACCGAGGCCATCGCCGGCACAAGCGACGCCCAGAACGGAAGGGTGAGGCAGGTGCGCGGATCCTTGAAACCCCACGGGGTCCTCGACGCAAGCTCGGTGCTGACCAGGCCTGCCGCCTCCTCGCGGAGCCCGCGCAGCGCCGGGTCGTGCTCCCAGCCCCTCGGCGGATCCGGCGGCGACGACCAACTCCCACCGAGTGACGCGAGGACGCGGTCATTGATAGCGATCACGCCTTGGTGCTCCCAGAAGCCGGTCGGGTTCGCGCGGTTAGCAGCGACCCAGCGCTCCGGCGGACCGAAGTTGACGCCGAGCAGGTCCAAGACGCCGGCGACCAGGGAGGTCCCCGAACGCATCATGCCGAGGACACAGATCGCCTCGGGCGCCCCGCGTCCCTCGCGGTCGATCACGGGCGACCGGTGATCGGGGCGCTCACCATCTCGTCGGCGAAGCGCCTGAGGATCACGTCCGAGTCGAGGTGCTCCTCGGCGATCCGGCGTGCGGCCTCGCTGTGCGCGGCAGGATCGGCGGCGATCCGCCGCACTCCCTCCACGGCATCGTCCAGCCCCTGGAATGCCAGCAGTCCTTCCCCCACTGGGAGCGTCCGCCCGAACCCGGTGTCCTGGACGAGCGCCGGCTTCCCGGAGGCGAGATAGCGGGTCGTCCGGTCGCTGAACCAACCGCTCCACGTGTCGACGTAAATGCCCTTGGCGACGGAGAACTCCGCGCCGGAGGACTGCACGTAGCGGCGGAAGGCGTCCGGGCTTCCTGCGACCGACACCGGATCCACCAGGCTCCAGCCGTGGTCGGCGAGCCGCTCGGGCCCAGCCGCGCCGGCGGGCGCCCGTAGGGCGATCTCGAACGCGTTGGGGACTCGGCGCGGCAGCTCGATCAGCCGCTCGAGCTCGTCCCCCTTCTGACCGAAGTCGGAGCCGACCCCGTCCAGCCCGCCGTGCGGGCCGACACCGCGCCAGGTCCCCACGGTCGTGAAGCGGACCTCGCCGCGCTCGTCCGCTGCCGCCACGGGCCACTCGTCGAGCAGCACCGGCTGGCGAGTGTGACGCCAGGTCAGCCCGTGCGTCGACAGCGGGCATCCGGGAAGCCCGACGTTCTCGCCGATCGTGAAGTGCAGGTCGTGGCCCTCGATCCGCGGAGCGGGGCGCCCCGACGCCAACCACAGGTGCGTGAAGCCTGGATCGACGTCGACGAGCACCCGCCGCCGCACCGCGCCCTTCACGCGCGCGTACCGCAGGTTGCCCGCGACGTTGACGAGCGCCGTCGCCTCGCCGGCGAGTTCGAGCAGCGTGTCCGGATCAGGACCGTAGAGCGGTTCGCCGCCCTCGCCGATCAGAACCGCCGCGCCCTCGAGCCCAAACTGCTGGATCACCGCTTCGAAGTAGTCGCGGTTGAGACAGTTCTCATAGCTGGGCTCGGCCCCCTCCGGATGCACGCACCGGGCCCGATCCAGCTGGTCGACCAGCAGCACCTCGAAGCCGAGCCGTCGCAACCCCAGCACCCACGAGAGCCGTTCCCACGCGATCCCACCGTTGCGGTAGTTCGATGCGATGCTGCCCGCCACGAGCAGAAGGTCGCTCACGGGATCGGGGACGCGCGTCGCATCCCGCGGATCCTACGGCGAGCGCGGCTCGCCATCAGCCCTGGCGCCCGGGCTCCGCGCGGCGATCCGGCGTCATACTGGCGCGTCCCGATGACCGAGACGAAGTACGACTCCGCTGCGCGCGAGACCCCCCTTCTGCGGGAGGCGCGGACGGTCTGGCGCGAGCGGTCGCTGATCGGGTACCTCGTAGGGCGCAACGTCCGCGACCGCTACAGCAACTCCGTGCTCGGGGTCGGGTGGAGCGTGCTGAACCCGATGCTGGAGATGGCGGTCTTCTGGGTGATCTTCAGCCAGCGATTCGCGCCGGAGGACGTCCCCTACATCGTCTACCTCGTCCTGGGGATCGTGCTGCTGGCGCTGTTCCGCGACACCGTCAACGGCGTCGCCACGACGCTGCGCAACAACCGGGAGATCGTCGGCAAGCTCCACGTCCCGATCGAGGTCCTCGCCGCGGCGGCCGCCGGGGCGGTCCTCGTCAACTTCGCGCTGACCATGCTCCCGGTGACCGCGATCATCCTGCTGTCGGGCACGGCGATCAGTGCGACGGCGCCTCTCGTGGTGGTGCCGGTCGCACTCGTGGTCCTGACCGCCGTGGGGATCGGGCTGGCGCTGGCGCCCTTCGCGGTGACCTTTCCGGACGTGACCGAGCTCACGCGGATCGGCCTGCTGCTCCTCGGCTACCTGTCGGCGGTCTTCTATCCGCTCTCCATCGTCCCCGACCGCTTCCGCGAGCTGCTGGACTGGAACCCTCTCTACGCGGCCATCGCGACGTTCCGGTCGATGGTCTACGAGGGCTCGATCGGCACCATCGAGCACCTGGGGCTGCTCGCCGTCGTCGCCGTCGCGGCGATGGCCGGTGGCGTGCTCGTCTACGGCAGGCACGTCCGCGCGGCCATCGCGATGCTCGGATGAGCGACCCGCGCATCGAGGTCGATCGCCTGTCGGTTGCCTTCCGGGTACCCCGCCGCCCGGCGCGGTCGGCGAAGGACAGCGTGGTGCACCTGCTTCGCCACGGCCGCGGCACCGAGACGATCTGGGCGATCCGCGACGTCTCTCTGACCGTGCAGCGGGGCGAGATCGTGGGGCTCGTGGGGGCCAACGGCGCAGGGAAGTCGACGCTTCTGCGGTGTCTGGCGCACGTGCTTGCGCCGTCCCAGGGCCGGGTCGTGGTGCGGGGCGCGGTGGCGCCGCTCCTGACCCTCGGCGCACCCTTCAACCCCGATCTCACCGGCCGCGAGAACGTCATCCGCTTCGGGGCGCTCATGGGCCGCGACCACCGCGAGGTGGAACGCCGGGCCGGTGCCATCGCCGAGTGGGCAGGGCTCTCGGAGTACCTCGACCTCCCGCTGCGCGCCTACTCGAGCGGCATGGCCGCCAGGCTCGCGTTCGGCGTGGCCACCGACGGCGAGCCCGACGTCCTGCTCATGGACGAGATCCACGCGGTCGGCGACGCCGCGTTCCGCGCGCATTCGTTCGAACGGGTGGAGCGGATCCTCGCCCGCGGCGCGTCCGCCATCCTCGTCTCGCACAGCCCGGGCCTCATCCGCGAACGCTGCTCGCGGATCATCTGGCTCGATCGCGGCGAGGTGCGCGCGGAGGGGACGTTCGAGGAGATCGCTCCGCTCTACCGCGCGGAGCTGGGCCGGCACCGCAAGGTGGCGCTCACCGGCGACGCCGAAGCGCCCTCAGAGGTTCCGGAGCCCCCGCGTGGCGACGCAGCGCGCGGCCTATGATCCGCCGGCGGCGATGCCAGGTGAGCGTCCAGCGGGCGGCCGAGTACGGTCGCCGCGCCCCGAGCTTCCACCGGACGACCGCGTAGGCGTGACGAAGGTCCATCCGTGCGGATCGTAGTCGCGACCACCGTGGTGCCCTTCGTCCGCGGCGGCGACCGCGTGCTCACGGACGGCCTGGTCACGGCGCTCGCCGAGCGCGGCCACGACGTCGATCTGCTGACGCTGCCGTTCTGGGGGCATCCGCAGTCGATGCCCGAGCAGATGGCCGGCCTGCGCACGTACGACCTGGCCGATACCTGCGACACGCTCATCTGCATGCGCACCCCGAGTTACCTGCTGCGCCATCCCGACAAGCGCGTCTGGTTCATCCATCACCACCGCGGCGCGCACGACCTCTGGGGCACGCCGTACGCGGACATCCGCGACTCGCGGCGCGGCCGCCGCCTGCGCGACGCGATCAGGCACGCCGAGCACGTGGGCCTTGCGGAGGCGAGCATGGTCCGCGCCAACTCCAAGACGCTGGCCGACCGCCTGCTGCGCTTCAACGGGATCGAGGCGCCGGTGCTCCGGGTGCCGCTCTCGGACCCATCGCGCTTCACGGGCCCGGCGGCATCGCCCCAGACGAGCGCGCCCTACGTCCTCTGCCCTGGCCGGATCTCAGGGCTCAAGCGCCAGTGGCTGTTCGCGGAGGCGATGAGGCATGTGAAGTCGCGGACGCGGCTGGTGATCGCAGGGCAGCCCGACAACGAGGACGCGCGCCGGCAGATCGAGGCGGCCGTGGCTGCCTGCCCCGGCCGGGTGGAGCTGATCGCTCGGTGGCTCGCGCCGCACGAGCACGTCGCGCTGCACGCGGGCGCTCTGGCCATCGGACACGCCCCCTTCGACGAGGACGCGCACACGTTCGTGAACCTGGAGGCCCTTGCTGCGGGGAAGCCTCTCATCACGGTCACCGATGCCGGAGGTGCGCTGGAGGTCGTGGACCACGAGCTGAACGGCCTCGTGTGTCCCCCGACGCCGCGGGCCGTCGCAGCGGCCATGGATCGCCTTGCGGAGCCAGGGCTGGCTGAACGGTTCGGGGAGCGGGGACGCGCGACGTTCGAGGAGTTCCAGCAGACGTGGACGTGGGATAGGATCGTCGGGGACCTCCTGGCATGAACGTCGCGATCGTCGTCGGCTGGCCCGCCGAACCGGTTTCGGAAGCGGTTGCCGACCTGCGCAGTGCCCTACGCAGGCGCGGGCACGACGTGGAGGTGCTGCACGTCCCGGCACGGGGACCCGCGACCCACGCCGCAGCGCGCCTCTTCGTGGTCGACGGCGCCGATGCCCTGATCGCGCTCGACGAGGTCGGTGCGCTCGTGCGTCACAGCCGCAAGATCGTGTGGTTGACGCGCTCTGGCTCGACCCTGGACGAGCTGTCCGTGCTCGTGCACGGCGAGGCGTGGCATGTGTTCACTCGGGGCTCCGGTATGACTGCCGACGACATCGTCGACCGGCTTCCCCAGCGCGGCCTGACGCGGCGCACCCATCGCGCCCCACCCCCCGCCGTCGAAGCTCCGGGACGAGGCTCGGGAGCCGCCACCGCTGCGCTCCGGCAGGCTCTCCTTGAGTTGGGACTGCATCGCTTCCGGCGCGCGCGCCGGCGCGTCGCCGGCGCACTGGCAGACGTGTGGTCGCGCTCGTGACGCAGAACGTCGCGGTCATGGGCATGCATCGCTCGGGCACGTCCGCCGTGACCGAGCTCATCACGACCCTCGGCCACTCCGCGGGGGACCTGTCCTGGCTGATGGACCCGGATCCGCACGACAACGCGCGGGGTTACTGGGAGCGCCCGTCCGTCTGCACCATCAACGACGAGATCCTGCGCCGGCTGGGCGGCGACGCATGGCAGCCGCCGCCGGCGCCGTCCGGCTTCGAGCGGCGTCCGGAGCTCGCGGACCTGGTGGAACGGGCGCGTGCGGAGATCGCCGCGCTCGCTTCGTGCGGAACGCCCTGGGTCGTGAAGGATCCACGTTTCTCGATCACCTATCCGCTGTGGCGGCTGGTCGACGGGCCGGACCTCGCGATCGTGTGCATCCGCCGTCCGCAGGAGGTGGCCGCGTCGCTCCGGCGCCGCTACGAGCACGCCGACAAGCGCCCGTTCTTCACGTCACGCCCGACACACGGACGCTGTCACGAGATCTGGCATCGCTACGTCGCGGGGGCGATGGAAGCGGTGGCTCCGCAACACCGGCTCGTCGTGGACTACGCGCAGCTGACCGCCGACCCTGTCGGCGAGCGCGATCGCATCGCTCGCTTCCTGCGCGTGGTGGACGTGCCGCCGGGCGCGACCACGACCGTCGACCCCGGCCTACGCCACCATCGCGGCGCCGACGCGATCAGGAGGCGGCCTGTGCGCGAGACGCGCGCGGACCGCCTGTACGCCAAGCTGACGCGATGAGCGCGCCCCGGCCCGTTGCCGTCGTCGTCGTCTCGTGGAACGCCCTGGAGCACACACGACGCTGCCTCGCGGGGCTGCTCCACGAGACGCAGCACCCGGATCTCCAGATCATCGTCTCCGACAACGGCAGCAGCGACGGGACCCTGGAGTACGTGCGCAGCCTCGACGACGTGACCGTCACGGCCTCGCCGGTCAACCGTGGGTTCGCGGCGGCGATCAACGCGGGAATCGCCGTCGCCGGCCCGCAACGCGACGTGGTGCTCCTCAACAACGACTTCGAGCCCCTGGCGCCCGACTGGCTGGAAGGGCTCCAGCGGTGTGCCGACTCCACCGGGGCGGGGATCGTCGGCTGTCGGCTGCGCGGCTCGGACGGCGTGTTGATGCACGCGGGAGCGTGGATGCCGACACAGACCCTGCGCGGCGTCCAGATCGGCGGGGGGGACGACGTCGGGCAGTACGCCGATCGCCACCGCGCGATCCAGTACGCCACCTTCGCGTGCACGTACGTGCGCCGCGAGGTGATCGCCGAGCTCGGCGGCCTCGACGAGGGCTACCAGCTGTACTACGAGGACGTGGAGTACTGCCTCGCCGCGGCGGACGCAGGGTGGGCGACCGTCTGCTGCGCCGACGTCACGATGGTGCACGTCCAGCACGGATCCTTCGATGGCCGCGAAACGCAGCGGCGCGAGATGTACGAGGCGTCGCGGGAGCGCTTCGCGGAACGCTGGGGGCAGCGCCTGCGCGCCCGGGAGGGCCCGCACCTGACGCTACGCCCAGACCCGCATGCCGCGGAGCCGAACTCGGCCGCCGCCGAGCTGGCGGGCGCGCTTGCCGAGCTCGGCGTCTCATGCGAGGCCTCCGAGGCTGCTCCCCCGCAAGTGGAGGTGCTGCCCGACGAGCGCGTTCGCCTGGCCCACGAGGACCCGCCGCAGCCACTACTCGCGGGCTACTTGCCCGAGCTCTTCAACCAGGGGATCTGCGCGCCGCGCGTGTCCGACGACTTCACCTTCGTGGCCGTGGGGCCCTGGCGTGACGGCACCGCGTGGCTGCGGCTCCTCGACGCGTTCGATGCGGCGTTCGCGCGCGACGACCGGGTGATCCTCATCACCTTCGTGACCACCACCGACGCGGGCGAGCAGGCGGCACGCGTCCTGCGGCGCCGCCGGCGGCCCCGGACGGCCGGTTCGGCGATCGTCGTCCTCGACCAACCTGTGGTGGCGCAGACACGCGGCGCTCTCTTGCGCATCGGGGACTGCGCGGTGGATCCCGGTCCCCTGGGCTGCCGTCGCGCCACCCCCCAGGCCATGGCGTGCGGGCTCCCGGTCATCGCGAACGACCCGTGGGGCCTGGTCGGCGAGGCCGAGGGCTTTCCGTTGCGCGACAACTCGGCGGAGGCGCTGCGCCACACGCTGGAGCTCGCGGCTCGCGACGCGACGGCGACCCGTGCGCGGGGCGCGGCCGCTGCCGACCGCGCAAAGGAGGAGCCCACCTGGCTCGACGTCGCCAGGGAAGTCGCGGCTCGAACGGGCACGCCGCTCGGCGCGGCGCCGAAGCCGCCACCGCGAGCCGCCGACGAGCCGACGGAGCGTCAGCTCAGAGTGGTGGTGGCCGCCGTCCGCGCAGCGCTTGCGAATGAGCCCA
>CADCVT010000060.1 GCA_902806215.1 uncultured Solirubrobacteraceae bacterium
CCGCAAGGTGTGGGCGTTCATGGGCGACGGCGAGATGGACGAGCCCGAGTCGATGGGCGCGATCTCCCTCGCCGGCCGCGAGAAGCTCGACAACCTGATCTTCGTCGTCAACTGCAACCTGCAACGCCTCGACGGCCCGGTCCGCGGCAACGGGAAGATCATCCAGGAGCTCGAGATGGACTTCCGCGGCGCGGGGTGGAACGTCATCAAGGTCATCTGGGGCTCGCGCTGGGACCCGCTCCTCGCCTCCGACCACGACGGCCTGCTGCGCCGCCGGATGGAGGAGGCCGTCGACGGCGACTACCAGACCTACAAGTCGCGCTCGGGCGCGTTCGTCCGCGAGCACTTCTTCGGCGGCGCGCCCGGCCTCGCCGACCGCGTCAAGGACATGACCGACGACGAGATCTGGGCGCTCAACCGCGGCGGCCACGATCCCCAGAAGGTCTACGCCGCCTACCACGCCGCCGCGCACCACAAGGGCCAGCCGACGGTGATCCTCGCCAAGACGATCAAGGGCTACGGCATGGGCGAGGCCGGCGAGGGCCAGAACATCACCCACCAGCAGAAGAAGATGAACGAGAAGGCGCTCTTCGCCTTCCGCGACCGGTTCGAGCTCTCCTTGTCAGACGACGAAGTCAAGGAGATCAGCTTCCACAAGCCCGACGACGACGCCGAGGAGATGACCTACCTGCGCGAGCGGCGCGAGGAGCTCGGCGGCTCGCTGCCCGCGCGCGTCCCGACGGCCGACTCGATGACGGTGCCCGAGCTCGAGGTCTTCAAGGGCCAGCTCGAGGGCACGGGCGAGCGCGAGATCTCGACGACGATGGCGTTCGTCCGGATCCTCGCCGCGTGCGTGCGCGACAAGAGCATCGGCCGGCACGTCGTGCCGATCGTGCCCGACGAGTCGCGGACGTTCGGCATGGAGGGCATGTTCCGCCAGCTGGGGATCTTCAGCCAGGTCGGTCAGCTGTACCAGCCCGAGGACAGCGAGCAGCTCATGTTCTACCGCGAGGACAAGGCCGGCCAGATCCTGCAGGAGGGGATCAACGAGCCCGGCGCGTTCTCGTCCTGGATCGCCGCCGCGACCGCGTACGCCAACCACGGGATCCCGATGATCCCGTTCTACATCTACTACTCCATGTTCGGCTTCCAGCGCGTGGGCGACCTCGCGTGGGCGGCCGGCGACTCGCGCGCCCGCGGGTTCCTCCTCGGCGGCACCGCCGGGCGGACGACGCTCAACGGCGAGGGCCTGCAGCACGAGGACGGGCACTCGCACATCCAGTCCTCGCTCATCCCGAACTGCGTCTCCTACGACCCGACCTACGCCTACGAGGTCGCGGTGATCATCCAGGACGGCCTGCGCCGGATGGTCGCCGAGCAGGAGGACGTGTTCTTCTACATCACGCTGATGAACGAGAACTACCGGCACCCCTCGATGCCGGAGGGCTCGAACGAGGGGATCCTCCGCGGGCTGCACCGCGTCCGCGAGGGCGGGAAGGTCCGCCTGCTCGGCAGCGGCACGATCCTTCGCGAGGTCGAGGAGGCCGCGACGCTGCTCGCCGACGAGTTCGGCGTCGAGGCCGAGGTGTGGAGCGCGACGTCGTTCACCGAGCTGCGGCGCGAGGCGATGGCGTGCGAGCGCGAGGAGCTGCTCAAGGGCCAGCCGCGCGAGTCGTGGGTCGAGCAGTGCCTCCCCGGCGACACGCCGATCGTCGCCGCGACCGACTACATCCGCGCCTTCGCCGACCAGATCCGCCCGTACCTCGACGCGCCGTACACCGTGCTCGGCACCGACGGCTACGGCCGCAGCGACTACCGCGTGAAGCTGCGCCGCTTCTTCGAGGTCGACCGCTACCACGTCGTGCTCGCCGCCCTGCGCGCGCTCGGCGACGAGGACGGCGCCGCGAAGGCGATCAAGGAGTACGACATCGACGTGGATGCGGAGGCGCCGTGGCGGAGGTGAAGGACGTCACCGTCCCCGACATCGGGGACTTCACCGACGTGCCGATCGTGGAGATCCTGGTCTCCGCCGGCGACGAGGTCGCGGCCGACGATCCGCTCGTCGTGCTCGAGAGCGACAAGGCGTCCATGGAGGTGCCCGCGCCGGAGGCGGGCGTCGTCAAGGAGGTCAAGGTCTCGGTCGGCGACACGGTGTCGGAGGGGACCGTCGTCCTGACCCTCGAGCCGGCCCGTGCGGATTCCGGCGGCGACGAAGAAGCCGAGGAGCCCGAGGAGGAGAAGCCCGAGGAGCCCGCTGAGGACGACGCCGAGGAGGCCGAGCCGTCGGCCGACACCGGCAAGTCGGAGGACGCCGCCGAGACCGAGGTCGCGACGGCGATGCCCGGCGAGGAGGACACGCCGGCCGACAAGACGACCGACGAGCCTCCCGCGCAGCCCTCGCCCGGCGCGGGCTCGAAGTCCGCGGACGAGGGACCGATCGAGGACGACGGCGACGATGCCCCGGCCTACGCGTCTCCGTCGGTGCGTCGCAAGGCCCGGGAGCTTGGGGTCGACCTCTCCTCCGTCAAGGGGTCTGGTCGAAAGGGGCGGATCACGCTGGAGGACCTCGAGGCCTCTTCCTCGTCGTCGTCGTCGGACACGCCGGCGAAGGCGGCCGCTCCGAAGGGCGACGAGGAGCGCGTCGAGCTCACGAAGATCCAGAAGCTCTCGAAGAAGTCGCTGACGAAGTCGTGGCAGGAGATCCCGCACGTCACGCAGCACGAGGACGCGGACATCACCGAGCTCGAGGCGTTCCGCAAGCAGCTGAACGCCGAGCAGGACGACGTCAAGGTGACGATGGTTGCGCTGCTGCTCAAGGCGTCGTCGGTGACGCTCGACGCGTACCCGCGCTTCGCGTCGTCGCTCGACGGCGACGAGCTCATCATGAAGCCGCAGCGGCACCTCGGCTTCGCCGCCGACACGCCGAACGGGCTCGTCGTCCCGGTCATCCGCGACGTCGACACGAAGGGCATCTTCCAGATCGCCGGCGAGCTCACCGAGCTGTCGGGCAAGGCGCGCGCGGGCAAGCTCGGGCCGAAGGACATCAGCGGCGCGGTGTTCACGATCTCGTCGCTCGGCGGGATCGGCGGCACCGGCTTCACGCCGATCGTCAACCTCCCCCAGGTCGCGATCCTCGGCGCGGTGCGCTCGGCGATGAAGCCGGTCTGGAACGGGTCGGAGTTCGAGCCGCGGCTGATGCTGCCGCTCTCGCTCTCCTACGACCACCGCGTCATCGACGGTGCGGCGGCGGCGCGGTTCTGCGTGCACCTCGCCGGCGTGCTCAAGGACCTGAGGAGGGCGCTGCTGTGAGCTCCCTCGACGTGCTCGTCCCCGACATCGGGGACTTCACCGACGTGCCGATCGTCGAGATGCTCGTCGCCGTCGGCGACGAGGTCGAGGCCGACGCGCCGCTCATGGTGCTCGAGTCCGACAAGGCCTCGATGGAGATCCCCGCGCCGCAGGCGGGCAAGGTCGCCGAGCTCAAGGTCGACGTCGGCGACAAGGTCTCCCAGGGCACCGTGATCGCGGTGCTCGAGGTCAGCGGCGACGCGGCCGAGTCGTACGGCGCCGACGGCGAGACTCCCGCGGCCGCCGACGAGGCGCCCGCCCGCCCGAAGCGCGACGGCGACGACGGTGAGGAGGAGTCCTCGGAGGAGAAGCCCTCCGAGAAGGCCGACGGCGAGAAGGCCGCCTCCGAGAAGGCTTCCGCCGACGAGCGCGGGGACGTCCATGCGGGCGTCCTGGTGCTCGGCTCGGGCCCCGGCGGCTACGCGGCGGCCTTCCGTGCCGCCGACCTCGGCCAGGAGGTCGTGTTGGTCGAGCGGTACGCGACGCTTGGCGGCGTGTGCCTGAACGTCGGCTGCATCCCGTCCAAGGCGCTGCTCCACGCCGCGAAGGTCGTGGCCGACGCCGAGTCGATGGGCGAGCACGGCCTCTCCTTCGGCAAGCCCGACCTCGACCTCGACGCGCTGCGCGGCTGGAAGGACGAGGTCGTCGCCAAGCTCGTCAAGGGCGTGACCGGCATGGCCAAGTCGCGCAAGGTGAAGACCGTCCAGGGCGACGCGCGGTTCACCGGGCCGCACATGCTCGAGGTCTCCGGCGAGGACGGCACGACGACGGTGTCGTTCGACCACGCGATCGTCGCCGCGGGCTCGCGCGCGGTGCAGCTTCCGGACATCCCGATGGACGACCCGCGCGTCATGGACTCCACCAGCGCGCTCGAGCTCGAGGAGATCCCCGAGCGGCTGCTCGTCATCGGCGGCGGGATCATCGGCCTCGAGATGGCGACCGTGTACGACGCGCTCGGCTCGGCCGTGACGGTCGTCGAGCTCGCCGACCAGATCATCCCGGGCTGCGACAAGGACCTCGTCAAGCCGTTGATGAAGCGGATCTCGGAGCGATACGAGGCCATCCATCTCGGGACGAAGGTCGAGACCCTCACTGCGAGCGACGAAGGAGTGAAGGTCGAGTTCTCGGGGGACGTCCCCGACGCTTCGTTCGACCGGGTCCTCGTCGCCGTCGGCCGTGTGCCGAACGGTGCGGGCCTGGGGCTCGACGCTGCCGGCGTCGACGTCGACGACCGCGGGTTCGTGAGCGTAGACGACCAGCAGCGCACCAACGTCGAGCACATCTACGCCATCGGCGACGTCGCGCAGCCGCCGCTGCTCGCCCACAAGGCGAGCGCCGAGGGGCACGTCGCCGCCGAGGTCATCGCCGGGCACGACGTCGCCTACGACGTGCGCGCGATGCCGTCGGTCGCCTACACCGAGCCCGAGGTCGCGTGGGTCGGCCTCACCGAGACCGAGGCGAAGGCCGACGACACCAAGTACGAGAAGGCCGCGTTCCCGTGGAGCGCGTCGGGCCGCGCGCTGGCGATGGACGGCGCGTCCGGCTCGACGAAGCTGCTCTTCGACCCCGAGACGCGCCGCGTCCTCGGCGGCGGCGTCGTCGGCCCGAACGCCGGCGAGCTCGTGGCCGAGATCGGGCTGGCGATCGAGATGGGCGCCGACGTCGAGGACGTCGGCCTGACGGTGCACGCGCACCCGACGCTGTCGGAGACGGTGGGGCTCGCGGCCGAGCTCGCCGCCGGCACGATCACCGACCTGCCGAACCCCGCGGTCAAGAAGAAGAAGTAGCCGGCCAGCGGCCGGTGCGCTCGAAGTGCGCGCTCTCGTCGTCGGTCGGCCAGCGGCCCTGGGCGTCGAGGAAGTCGCGCGCGGCGTCCTCGACGTCGCGGTCGTGGTCGCCCTCGACGCCCTTGCGGAAGAGCCAGCCGAAGAGCCACCACGCCATCCCCGCGCCGATGACGCCGGCGGCGCCCTCCGCCGCGAGCATCGAGCGGTCGACCAGGAACGCGATCAGCCCGCCGAGCACGACGAGCGCCGGGAAGATGTGGCGGACGAACAGGAGCAACATCGCGTACGAGGCTAGCCGCCATTGTGGGTAGGGCAGGCGCCGTGACCGAGCAGCCACCCGCACAGCAGCAGGACCTCCCGGGCGACGAGGACGCACTGACTCCGCAGGCCGACCACGGCGACGGGTCCTACCAGGGCTCAGGGCGCCTCGAGGGCAAGGCGACCGTCATCACGGGCGCCGACAGCGGCATCGGCCGCGCCGTCGCGATCGCGTTCGCGCGCGAGGGCGCCGACGTGGTGATCTCCTACCTGGAGGAGCACGACGACGCGAAGGAGACCGCCCGTCTCGTCGAGGAGTCGGGCCGGCGCGCGATCCTCGTCCCCGGCGACATCGCCGACGCGGCGCACTGCCGCGCGATCATCGCGAAGGCCGTCGAGGAGCTCGGCCGCGTCGACGTGCTCGTCAACAACGCCGCGTTCCAGATGGCCCGTGGCCGGGACAAGATCGAGGACATCCCCGACGACGAGTGGGACCACACCTTCGCGACGAACATCACCGCGATGTTCCACACGGTGAAGGCTGCGGTCCCGCACATGAAGCCCGGCTCGTCGATCATCAACACGACGTCCATCCAGGCCGACCAGCCGTCGCCCAACCTCCTCCCCTACGCGGCGACGAAGGCGGCGATCCTCAACTTCACCGGCAACCTCGCGCAGATGCTCGGCGAGCGCGGGATCCGTGCCAACTGCGTGGCGCCGGGTCCGATCTGGACGCCGCTCATCCCGTCGACCATGCCGGAGGACCAGGTCGAGGGCTTCGGCACGCAGACGCCGCTGGGACGGCCCGGCCAGCCGGCCGAGCTCGCCGCGGCGTACGTGATGCTCGCCTCCGACGAGGCGTCGTACATCAGCGGGGCGAACATCGCGGTGACCGGCGGCAAGCCGATCATCTGAGCTAGGTTCACGCCCCGTGACGGGGCGGCGCGAGATCAAGTCGTGGCTGATGGACATGGACGGCGTGCTCGTCCATGAGGAGAACGCGATCCCTGGTGCGGACCGCTGGATCGCGCGGCTGCGCGAGCTCGGCCTGCCGTTCCTCGTGCTGACGAACAACTCGACCTGGACCCCGCGCGACCTCGCCGCGCGGCTGCGCGCCGGCGGGCTCGAGGTGCCGGAGTCGGCGATCTGGACGTCCGCGCTGGCGACCGCGTCGTTTCTCGAGGCGCAGCGGCCGGTCGGCAGCGCGTTCGTGATCGGCGAGTCCGGTCTGACGACGGCGCTGCACGACGCGGGGTTCACGATGACCGAGCGCAGCCCCGACTACGTCGTGCTGGGCGAGACGCGCACGTACTCGTTCGAGCGGATCTCTCGCGCGATCCGGCTGATCCTCGGCGGCGCGCGGTTCATCGCGACGAACCCGGACCCGACCGGGCCGACGCCGGAAGGGCCGCTGCCGGCGACGGGCTCGGTCGCCGCGTTGATCTCCCGCGCCACCGGCGTCGAGCCGTACTTCGTCGGCAAGCCGAACCCGCTGATGATGCGCAGCGCGCTCAACGCGATCGACGCGCACTCCGAGACCGCCGCGATGATCGGCGACCGGATGGACACCGACGTGATCTCGGGGCTCGAGGCCGGCATGCACACCGTGCTCGTGCTCACCGGCTCGACCTCGCGCGAGCAGGCCGAGCGCTTCCCGTACCGGCCGTCGCAGATCGCCGACTCGATCGCCGACCTCGTCGCAGAGCTCGACTGATGTCCCTGCCGCTGCGGATCGCGACGTCGCTCGCGTCGCCGGGCAAGCGGCACCGCTACGGCGACGATTCGTCGCAGCTGGCCGATCTCCACGTCCCGTCGGGGAACGGTCCCTTCCCGGTCGCGGTGCTGCTGCACGGCGGCTACTGGCAGAGGAAGTACGGCAAGCTCGTGATGCGTCCGCTCGCGCTGGACCTCGTGCGGCGCGGGTGGGCGGCGTGGAACCTCGAGTACCGGCGCCTCGGCCCCGGGCGCGGCGGAGACGGCGGGTGGCCGATGACGTTCGACGACGTCGCGGCCGGCATCGACGCGCTCGCCGACCTGCGCGACGCGCGGCTCGACCTCGATCGCGTGAGCGTCGTCGGGCACTCGGCCGGAGGACAGCTCGCGCTGTTGGCGGCCGGGCGCCACGGCGCGCGCGTCGTCGAGCTCGGCGCGGTCGTCGCGCTCGCGCCGGTGACGAACCTCGCCGCGGCCGGCGGCGTCGCCCGCGTGCTCATGGGCGGCTCGGCCGAGGAGGTCCCCGACCGCTACGCCGTCGCCGACCCGATCCTGCGCGCGCCGCTCGACGTCCCCGTCGCGATCGTCCACGCGGCCGACGATGCGACCGTCCCGGCGCGGCGCTCGCGCGAGTACACCGCCGCCGCACGCGCCCGCGGAGGCGACGTCACGCTCGTCGAGGTGCCGACCGGCGGCCATCGCGCGCCGATCGACCCGCCGTCCGATGCGTGGCTCGCCGCCGCCGACTGGCTCGAGCGCCGCCGCTGCGCGCCGCGAGCTGACTCCGCGCTCAGTCCTCCAGCCGGAAGCCGATCTTGAGCGTCACCTGGTAGTGCGCGACCTTGCCGTCGGCGATGACGCCGCGGATGTCGGCGACCTCGAACCAGTCGAGGTTGCGCAGCGAGGTCGAGGCCTTCTGGATCGCTCGGTCGATCGCCTGGGTGACGCCCTCGGGCGAGGAGCCGGTGATCTCGACGGACTTGTACACGTGGTCGCTCATGCGCGGAGTATCCCCCTCGTGGCCAGAGCTACTCCGAGCCGTCGCGCCGCCGCTCCCAGAGCCGCTCGACGTGGCGACGCTGCTCGGCGTCGAAGCCGGGGTGCTGCGCGGCGCGCGCGTTCGCGGTCGCGTGGGCCGGTTTGCTCGTCGCGGGGATGACCGCTGTGACACGCGGGTCGCTGAGGATCCAGACGAGCACCGCCTCGGCCCAGGTCTCGACGCCGAGCGCGTCGAGCTCGTCCTCGCCCGGGCCGTGTCCGAGGCCGCCGGCGCCGAGCGGGCGCATCACGAGCACGCCGAGTCCGAGCTCCTCGGCCAGCGGGAGGATCTCCCGCTCGACCTCGCGCTCGTCCGGGTTGTACGGGATCTGGACCGCCTGGATGCGTCCGCTGCGCATGACCGTCGCGAGCTCGCCGAACGCGCTCGGGCTGTAGTGCGTCGCGCCGAGCACGCCGATGCGGCCGGCGTCGCGCTCGCGCTCCATCCAGTCGAGGTGCTCGCGCCAGCGCACGAGGTTGTGGACCTGCTCGAGGTCGACGTAGCCGAAGTGGTCGCGCTGATCCTCGAACTGCGCGAGCCCTTCGTCGACCGACGAGGCCCAGATCTTCGTCGCGACGAACGCCTCGCGGCGTGCACCTCCGAGCGCGTAGCCGAGCACGCGCTCCGCGCGCCCGTACATCGGCGACGAGTCGAACAGCGTCGCGCCGACCTCGAAGAGCGCGCGGACGACGGCCTCGCCGACCGTCACCTCTTCTTCGTCGCGGACATCGAAGACCTGCCACGTCCCGAGCCCGACGACCGGGACCTCGACGCCGGGCGCAAGCGATCGCGTCTGCATCCCGCCTACGACCTGGTGAGCGTGCCGTTGACGCGCCGGGGGATGCCGAGTGGGTTGCCGTCGCGCAGCGCCGGCGGCAGGAGCGACTGCGGCGCCGACTGGTAGGTGACCGGACGCTGGAAGCGCTCGATCGCGGTCAGGCCGACGGACGTCGTGCCGGCCGCGGACGTCGCGGGCCACGGGCCTCCATGCGTCATCGCCCACGTCACCGCGACGCCGGTCGGGACGCCGCCGAAGAGCACGCGCCCGGCGAGCCGCGTGGCGGCCGCGACGACCGGCTCCAGCGCGCTCGCCTCGTCGTCGGCCGCGTGGATCGTCACCGTCAGCTGGCCGCCGAGCGCCTCGAGCAGCGCGGGGATCTCGTCGAGCGAGTCGTAGACCACGACGACGCCGGCCGGGCCGAAGATCTCCTCCGCGACGCCGGGCGACGCCGCGAGCTCCCCCGCCCGCACCCGGAACGCCGCGGGCGCGTGGTGGAACCCGTCGCCGTCGGCGTCGAGCACGGGCGTCAGGCGCTCGACGTCGCCGAGCCGGTCGAGGCCGGCCGTGAAGCCCGCGTGGATCGACTCGCTCAGCATGGCCTCCGCCTCGCGGCCCGCGAGCTCGTCGGCGAGTTCGCGAGCGAACGCGTCCCCGGCGGCGCCAGAGGGGACGAACACGAGCCCAGGCTTCGTGCACATCTGTCCCGCGAACGTGGCGATCGACCCCGCGAGCGCGGACACGATGTCGTGCCCACCGTGGCGCAGCGCGCCCTGCGTGACGACCATCGGGTTGAGGCTCCCCATCTCCGCGTACACGGGGACTGGGCGCCCGCGGCGCGCGGCTCGCTCGACGAGCGCCGACCCGCCGCGGAACGACCCGGTGAACGCGACGGCCTCGATCGCCGGGTGGTCGACGAGCGCGCCGCCGACCTCGTTCTCACCCGAGAGCAGATGGGCGAACGTGCCGTCCGGCAGACCGGCGTCGGCCAGGGCGGCCGCGGCGATCGACGCCACGAGCGTGCCCGTCGCCGGATGCGACGGATGGCCCTTGACGACGACCGGGCAGCCCGCCGCGAGCGCGGCCGCGGTGTCGCCGCCGACGGTGCTGAACGCCAGCGGGAAGTTGCTCGCGCCGAAGACGGCGACAGGACCGACGGGCACGAGGACCCGCCGCAGGTCGGGCCGCGGCGCGGGCTTCGCGTCCGGGTCGGGCAGGTCGATGATCGCGCCGAGGTGCTCACCCGAGACGACGAAGTCGGCGAACGCCCGCAGCTGCACCGTCGTGCGCACGAGCTCGCCGCGCAGCCGCCCTTCCGGCAGGCCGGTCTCGCCGCCGCCGACCGCGACGATCTCGTCGGCCCGCGCCTCGAGCCTGTCGGCGATGCGGCGCAGGCCGTCGGCACGGCGCGCGTCGTCGGCCAGCGCTGGCTGGCGCGCAGCGACGGCGGCAGCCTCCGCGGCCGGAGCCACCGCGGCGACGTCGACGGCGTCGAAGGACGCGCCCCGCTCGCCGGTCCGGGGGTCGATCGACTGGAGGGTGCTCGGCATGTCGTGTACCGTACCAGCAGGTCCGCAAAACGAACCACTTCATGCCCGCCCTGAACCAATCCGATACCAGGCCGATCCGCCAGCGCTACCAGCAGATCGCCGACCACCTCGTCGACGACATGCGTCAGGGCCGCCTGCTCCCCGGCGAGCGGCTCCCGGCCGAGCGCGAGCTGGCTCAGCGGCTCGGCGTCGGCCGGGCCTCGGTACGCGAGGCGCTCGGCTTCCTCCAGCTGCACGACCTCGTCGAGACCCGCCGCGGCGCCGGCTCGTACGTGGTGGCCGACGTGGCACGGCGCATCGCCGAGCTGCGCCACGACGACGCGCCGGTGGCCGACGCCGCGCCCGCCGCCGTCATCGAGGCG
>CADCVT010000061.1 GCA_902806215.1 uncultured Solirubrobacteraceae bacterium
CGTCGTGCTCGACCGCCACCGGCGGGTTGAACCACAGCCCGGCCCGCGCGGCGATACCGCCGGGTCCGTCGAGGCGCTGCTCTTCGAGCAGCCCGAGGACGCGATCGAGCCGCTCGTGCACCGGCCAGCCGTCCGACGGCCGGCCCAGGCGCTCGTCGAGCGCGTTGAGCAGCCACAGGATCCGCCGGTCGAACAGGCGGCGCGCCGGATACCAGAGGACGCGCCGCAGCACTAGAGGTAGGTCTGCTGCACGGTGGGGCTCGGGTGCACGCTGACGACCCGCAGGGTGTCGTCGCCGTCGCACTTGAACCCGTGCGGCGTCTCGGCCGGCACGACGACGATGTGGCCCCCGGTGACGGTCAGCTTCTCGTCGCCGGCGGTGAACACGGCCGTGCCCGTCTCGACGACGAACACCTCCGGGTACGGGTGCGTATGCAGGTCGGGGCCCCGGCCGCGCTGGTACTCGGTGACGAAGATCGACGTCGGGATCTGGTCGCCGCCCTCGAACAGGGCGGCCGTGGAGCTGAGACGAAGCTGCTCGATCGGTGTGACGGTGGCCATGCGCTCAGAGCCTATGCGGCCTGGCTGACCATCACCGCGGCGAGCACCGCGTGCGCGCTCCAGCACGCCGTGCGCGCGTGGTGCACCGCGAGCAGAGACCCGTGCGCGCGCGGGTCGAGCGGGTCGCCGATCCGCCCGAGCAGCGCCGCCGCGCCGGCGGTCAGCACCCACGTCGCGGCGGCGAGCGCCAGCCCGGCAACCGCCGCGGCCCCGCTGACGCCGGCCGGCGTCTCGGCGACGATCCACGCCGCCGTCACGAGCTCGGCGAGCATCGGCGGCAGCACGACCCCCGTCGTGCGGTCGCTGTGGCGCCGGTGGTAGTCACCCCAGCCGTCGGCCCCGACGCCGGCGAAGAGCGGGTAGTGCACGACGCCGACGAACCACGACAGGCCGGCCATGGAGGCGGCGGCGACGAGGCAGACGAGCAGGACGGTCATCCCCACGCGTACGCGCGATCGGGCTTGCCGGGATGATGGAGACGTGAGCGACGACGAGCACGAGCGCAACAGCCCCGGGCCCTTCAGCCAGATGCTCGGGTTCCGGCTCGCCGAGGTGACCGACCACGGCGTCGTCATCGAGGCGACGCCGCGCCCCGAGCACGCCAACGGCGGCGGGATCCTGCACGGCGGCTACTTGTCCGCACTGCTCGACAGCACGACGGGCTGGGCCGTCCACGCCGCCCTGCCCGACCAGCAGGCCGCTCCGCACACCCACATCAGCGTGCAGTTCATCCGGGCGGGCGTCGTGGGCGAAGCGCTGACCTGCCGAGGCCGGTGCGTCCGCGCCGGCCGCCGCGTGGCCGCCGCCGAGGCCGAGATCACTCAGGGCGGCGAGGTGATCGCCCGCGCGGTCACGAGCCACGCCGTCCTGAGCTGAGCGCTACTCGAGCAGCCGGCCCGCGACCTGCAGCTCGCCGCCGGACTCGACGAGAGCGGCGACCGGCGCGGACGCCTCGCCGACGGGCCTGCGGGTGACGGAGAGCTCGCCGTCGAGCACGAGGTTCACCCGGAGCGCGGGGTCGGCCTGCGGGAAGTCCGCGCGGTTGTGGGCCCCGCGCGTCTCGCGCCGCTCGCGGGCGGCGACCATCGTCGCGCGAGCGCTGACGAGCATGGCGCGCAGGTCGAACGCGTGGACGAGGTCGTCGTAGCCCGCGATGTCCGGCCGCACCTCGAGCCGCCGCGCCCGCGCCTCGATCTCGTCGAGCCGCCCGAGCCCGGCGGCGAGGCCCCCGTCGGTCCGCACGACGCCCGCGTGCTCGGTCATCGTGTCGCGCACCGCGCGCTGCAGCGGCCGGGCGAACTCCTCACCGCGTGCCGCCAGCGCCTCGTCGACCTCCTCCTCGGCGGCGGCGATCGCCGCCCGGTCGCGCAGGGCGACCTCGACCCCGCGGACGTAGGCCGCGGCGTCCTCGCCGATCCGGCGGCCGAACACGACGCCCTCGACGAGCGAGTTCCCGCCCAGGCGGTTGGCGCCGTGGACGCCGCTCGCGCACTCGCCGACGGCGTAGAGGCCCTCGACCCCGGTCGCGTGCGTCTCGGGGTCGACGACCACGCCGCCCATCGAGTAGTGGGCGGTCGGGGCGACCTCCATCGGCGTCGTCGTGATGTCGAGCATCGCGAGGTCGAGGAACTGGCGGTACATGCGCGGCAGACGCTCGAGCAGCGTCTCGCGCGGGACGTGGGTCACGTCGAGCAGGACCCCGCCGGCGGGCGTGCCGCGGCCCTCGAGGATCTCGGTGTAGTTGGCCAGCGCGACCCGGTCGCGGGTCGAGAGCTCCATCCGCTCGGGGTCGTAGCGCTCCATGAACCGCTCGCCGTCGGCGTTGCGCAGGATGCCGCCCTCGCCGCGGACGGCCTCGGTCACGAGCGTCCCCGCCGCGTCCTCGGGCGAGACCATCCCCGTCGGGTGGAACTGGACGAGCTCCATGTCCATGAGCCGGCAGCCGGCGTCGAGCGCGAGGCGCATCGCGTCGCCGTTGTTCTCGTCACGCCGAGAGGAGGAGCGGCGCCAGATGCGGGTGTGGCCTCCCGCCGCCAGCACCACCGCGTCGGCGAGGATCGTCGTGCGCCCGCCGTCCTCGATGTCGAAGCCGTACGCGCCGAAGACCCGCCCGTCGCGGGTGAGCAGCCGCGTGATGTAGAGGTGGTCGAGGAAGTCGATGCGCAGCTCGAGCGCCCGGCGCAGGAGCGTCATCTGGATCTCGCGCCC
>CADCVT010000062.1 GCA_902806215.1 uncultured Solirubrobacteraceae bacterium
CACGGTCTCGCCCGGCGCGCTGACCGTCATCAGCTGATTCACACCGACGTCGTGATCATCGGCGCGGGCGCCGCCGGCCTCATGTGCGCCCTGACCGCCGCTTCGCGCGGCCGGCGCGTGCTGCTCCTCGAGCACGCCAACAAGCCCGGCAAGAAGATCCTCATGTCGGGCGGCGGCCGCTGCAACTTCACGAACATGTGGACGGACCCGGTCAACTTCTCCTCGGAGAGCGAGAACCCGCACTTCTGCAAGTCCGCCCTGGCGCGCTACACGCCGTGGGACTTCGTCGCGGTGGTCAGCAAGCACGGCGTGCCCTACCACGAGAAGAAGCTCGGGCAGCTCTTCTGCGACAACCGGGCCAAGGACATCCTCGCCATGCTCCTGGCGGAGTGCGAGCAGGCCGGCGTCGAGCTGCACCTCAAGACCGCGGTGCACGAGATCGAGAAGGCCGGGGACGGCTACGCGCTGCGCACCGACCTCGGCGCGGTCGCCGCGACGTCGGTCGTGGTCGCGACCGGCGGCCTGTCGATCCCGACGATGGGCGCCACCGGCTTCGGGTACGACATCGCCCGCCAGTTCGGCCACGCCGTGCTGCCCACCCGCGCCGGCCTGGTGCCGTTCATCATCACCGACCAGCTCAAGGACCTGTGCACCGAGCTGTCCGGGACGTCGGTGGACTGCGTGGCCAGCTGCAACGGCCAGGGCTTTCGCGAGAACCTCCTGTTCACCCACCGCGGGCTCAGCGGCCCGGCCATCCTCCAGATCTCCTCGTTCTGGCGCCTCGGCGACGCGGTGCAGGTCGACCTGGTGCCCGACCGCGACGCGCTCGAGTGGCTGCGGGGCCGGCAGGCAGCGCGCCCCGACAGCGAGCTGAAGACCGTGCTCGGCGAGGTCTTCACCAAGAAGATGGCGACGCTCGTGGGCGAGCGCTGGTTCGCGTCCAGGCCGATGAAGCAGTACACCCCGGCCGAGCTGCGCGACGTCGCCGCCCGGCTCCACGCGTGGCGGGTCGTCCCGGCCGGCACCGAGGGCTACCGCACCGCCGAGGTCACGCTGGGCGGCGTCGACACGCGCGAGGTGTCGCCCAAGACCATGGAGTCGCGCAAGAGCCCCGGCCTGTACTTCATCGGCGAGGTGCTGGACATCACCGGCCACCTCGGCGGCTTCAACTTCCAGTGGGCCTGGGCGTCGGGCTACGCGGCCGCGCAGGTCGTCTGATGAGTTTCCGCGCCGTCCGCCGTCACACGCACCATGACCTCCATCACCGACGATCTCCAACTGCTCGACGAGCAGGCCTTCGGCGCCCGCGTCGAGCCGCACCGCCGCGAGCTGCACGTCCACTGCTACCGCCTGCTCGGCTCGTTCGAGGAGGCCGAGGACCTCGTCCAGGAGGCGTTCCTGCGCGCGTGGCGCCGGCGCGAGACCTACGAGGGCCGCGCGTCCCTGCGCGCGTGGCTGTACCGGATCGCGACGAACGCCTGCCTCGACGCGCTCGACAAGCGCCCCCGGCAGCCGGCCGCGAGCGGCGAGATCCTCTGGCTCCAGCCGTACCCCGACGAGCTGCTCGAGCAGCTGCCCGACCGGCGGGAGGGCCCGGAGGGCGTCGCGCTCGCCAAGGAGACCATCGAGCTCGCCTTCATCACCGCGATCCAGCACCTCGCGCCGCTGCCGCGGGCGGTGCTCGTGCTGCGCGACGTCCTCGGCTGCTCGGCGAAGGAGACCGCCCGGCTGCTCGAGACGACCGAGGCCTCGGTCAACGCCGCGCTGCAGCGCGCGCGGGCCGGGCTGCGCGAGCAGCTGCCCGCCGAGCGCGAGGCCTGGCGGCCGGACGCCGAGCCCACCGCTGCCGAGCGCGAGCTGCTCGCGCGGTACGTCGAGCTCAGCGAGCGTGCCGACGCGGAGGGCTTCGCCGCGCTCATGCACGACGACGTCCGGTTCTCGATGCCGCCGCACCCCGGCGTGTGGGATGGCCGCGACACGGTCATCCAGGGCTGGATCGAAGGCGGCTTCGGATCCGAGTCGTTCGGCAGCATGCGGTGCCGGGTGACCCACGCCAACGGCCAGCCTGCGGTCGCCTGTTACGTCCGCAAGCCCGGCGACGACGCGTACCGGCCGCTGGCGATCGACGTCCTGCGGGTGCAGGACGGGCTCGTCGCCGAGATCGTCACGTTCGACGGCGGGATGTTCGAGCGGTTCGATCTGCCGGCAACGCTCTAGCGACGGCCGTCGACGGGCCAGCGCTCGGTGCTGCCGTCCTCGGCGACGACGGTGAGCGCCGGGTGCAGGTTGACGGTCGGGTCGACGTGGGCGGGGACGAGCAGGACGACGTCTCCGACCTTCAGGTCGAGGTCGGTGGTGCCGGTCGCGTGCTCGTCGGCGAGGCTCGTGAACGCGATCCCCTCGGCCTGCGGCAGACCGTACTCGCGGCTGAGCGCCTTGAGGCCCGCGTCGAGCACGACGCGGTCGCCCTGGCGGCTGACGACGGTCGAGCGGCAGAAGAGCGCCTGCTCGAACGGCAGGCCGAGCGTCGCGTAGCTCGCGTCCATGAGGACGTAGGAGCCGGCCTGGACCTCGTCGAGCACGCCGGCCTCGGCGGCGAGGTCGTACGTGCCGGTGCCGCCGCCGCTCACGAGCTCGACCGCGATCCCAGCGTCCTCCAGTCGCGAGCGCTCGTTGCTGAGGATCCCTGCCGCGGCGGCGACGTGGCCGGCCCGCTCCTCGCGATCGGCCTTCAGGACGGCGTGGCCCTCGTAGCCCTGGAGCCCGCGGAAGCGGAGGTTGCCGCGGGTGGCGGCGAGCGTCGGGAGCAGGCCGCTGCCCGGCTCGAGCCCACTGCGGTCCTGGCCGACGTTGATCTCGACGAGGACGTCGAAGCGCTCGCCGGTCGCGTCGAGCAGCTCGAGATGGCGGACGTCGTCGACGCAGACGGTGATGCGGGCGTGGCGCGCGGCGTTGACGAGCCAGCCGAGCGCGCGCGGGTCGGCGACCTGGTTGGCGACGAGGACGTCCTCGAAGCCGGACGCCGCGAGCACCTCCGCCTCCCACGCGGTCGCGCAGGTGACGCCGACCGTGCTCCCGGCGGCGATCTGATGGCGCATGAGCTCGGTGCACTTGTGCGCCTTGAAGTGCGGGCGCAGCTTGGCCTTCGTGCCGGCGAAGAAGCCCGCAGCGGCGGCGATGTTGCGCTCCATGGCGGCGCCGTCGACGACGAGCGCGGGCGTCGCGACCCCCGCGGTCGCCTCGATCAGCGCTTCGCGCACGTCCGGTAGATCCGTCGCTCGCTGAAGCGGCGCCCGTCGCGGGCGATCGCGGTGATGGTCACGACGACGCGGCCGGGCGGGCGGCCGCGCGCGTCGACGACGAACCGGCGCAGCACGCCGCGGCGGCGGCGGCGCCGGACGGTCGCGTTCTGCGCGCGGATGCGCACCGAGCGCAGCGCGACGCGGCGCGGGACGCGCAGGTTGACCGTGATGAGCCGGCGGCTTCGGCACGAGCGCTGCCGGCGGCCCGCGGACGACGACGACGGCGCTGTCCCCGGCTTGCCGCTCATCTCGTACGCGCCGCGCCCCGCGCAGCCGGTGACGATCCAGCCGCCAGGGACGCGACGCGGCGACAGGCTTGAGACGTTCCGGGCGGCGAGCTCGGGCTCGGCGTCGCCGGGAACCCAGACCTCGACTCCGCACGTTCCCTCGCCGCGCCGGCCCGCCACCGAGAACGTCGCGCCCGAGGAGCGAAGCGACGTGATGCGCCCGGGAGCGAAACGTGGATACGCCCTCGACAACACCGCCGTGAACGTCGTGTTCAGCCCAAGCGGCTTGTCGCCCGGGCACTGCAGACGGTTGAGCGCGCCCGCGGCGCCGCTGTAGCCGACCGTGTGCGGGTCGCCGCACGCCTGCTTCCACACCCAGAACGCGCCGCCGATCGCCGCGCGGTCCTCCTCGCGCGCGTAGCGCTCGAGCCTCGGCAGCTCCTTCGACGGCTCGCCGAACCAGCCCCACTCGCCCGACCACAACGGCGCGCCGTACATCGCGGCGACCCGCTCCGCGTTGGCGAAGCCGCGCTCGATCGACACGCTGCTGACCCCGAGCTTCTGGTCGACGGTGATCGACTCGGCGTAGAGGTGCGGCGCGAACACGATGCCGGGATCGCTCGTGAAGCCGGGCGGCGGGGTCGCGTCGTCGCCGAAGCCCGACCACAGCACGCTCGGCTCGAAGTACACCGGGTGGGCGAATCCGCCCCCGGACTGCTCGCCCGCGCGGATCGCGTCGATCGCGGCCCCGTAGAAGCGCCCGAGCGCCGCGCTCTGGTCGGGCCCGATGAGGTAGCCCGGGTGCGGCTCGTTGAACAGGTCGAACCCGGCCACGCGCTCGTCGCCGGCGAAGGCCCGCGCGATCCGCCCCCACGTCGCGACGAGCTCGGACTGGATGCCCTCGCGGTCGAGGTAGAAGCTCTGGAACGCCTGCGCGACCGCCGGCGAGAGCTCGCGCGTGTCGGCGGCGCGGCAGGTCGACTGCCCGTCGGTGAGGGTCGCCCACTCCGGCGCCCCGTCCCAGCCGACCGCGGGCCCGAACCCGGGCGGGCACGTCGTGCCGGCAGGCGTCGCGATGAACTTGCCCCACGCGTCCTGGTGCATGTCGATGACCGTGTAGAGCCCGTGAGCGGCCGCGGCGTCGACCGCCGTGCGCACCCGGCGCAGGTACGCGTCGTCGAACGCACCGCGCGCGGGCTGCCACGCCGACCAGTTCGTCACGAGCCGGACGACGTTGAACCCGAGCCGCGCGATCTGGGCGAAGTCCTCGTCGGTCAGCGGGAACGTCGTGCGCTGCTTCGGGTCGGCCTGGAAGTAGTCGCCGAGCTGGTTGACGTTGATCCCGCGCAGCAGCACCTCACGGCCCTGGGCGTCGACGATGGCCGGGTCGTCACCGCGCTCGACGGTCAGGCGCGGCAGCTGCGCGTGCGCGGGAGCGGCCGCGAGGAGGGTCAGGCAGAGGAGGGCTGCGGCTGCGGCGCTTCGACGCATCGCGCGAACCCTATGCGCCGTGCGAGCAGCGCGATGCAGACCCCGATGGCGGTACCGAGCAGCGCCCCGCAGAGGACGTCGATCGTGAAGTGCACGCCGAGGTAGATGCGGCTGAACCCGACGAGCGCGGCCAGCGCGAACGCAGGCACGCGGAAGCGCGGCATGAGCACGGCGACCACCGCCGCCGCGGCGAACGACGTCGTCGCGTGGCCCGAGGGGAACGACGGCGACGCGGGGAGCTCGACCGCCGCGTGGAGCCGCCCGGGGTCGTCGTGCGGCGGGCGCGGCCGGTCAACGGCCTGCTTGATCGCGCCCGACGCGACGTCGCCGGTGACGAACGCCGCCGTCACCAGGGCCGCCGTCACCGGCAGCACGCGGCGGTATGCGTCGCGGCAGAGCGCGGCGAGGACGAACAGCGGGCCTTTGACCCACCACGCCGAGACGAGCACGAAGAACGCCGTGGCCGGCGCCGAGCGCAGGTTCGAGGCGGCGTCCATGACGTCGCGGTCCAGCAGCACGAGCTGTTCGATGAAGGCCTGCATCCCCTGTCTCTCCAACGGGCGCTACCCGTCGGACTTGCGGCCAGAAACCGGTGCGGTTGCCCGCGCAACGTTCGACCGTTGCGTGTGCAACAATATGACTTGCACCAAAGGTCACGACCCAGGTACGGTCGCGGCAGAGTAGGACGCTCGAGAAGGAGGTCGGTCGTGAGGATGGGGATGCACCAGGGGAGAACCCCCGATGCCACCCGAGCGGCCGAGGTGGATGCTGGGGCCATGCCAGCCGTCGCCGCCCTCCAGCCCCTCCGCCCCGTCGTGCGGACGGCGCCCACCGTCGCGGTCAACGGCCGTGCCAGCGGGGTCGGCCGGCCCGACGAGGTGCTCGACGACGTCGTCGCCCTGCTCGGCGAGCACGGCGCCGCGGCCCGCGGGATGGTCACGCACGACCTGTCCGAGCTGCGCGACGTCACCCGTGCGGCCCTCGGCGGCCGGCTCGTGCTCGTGGGCGGCGACGGCGGTGTCCACGCCCTGGCCAACCTCGGGATGGAGCTGCCCGAGACCGCGCTCATCCCGATGGGCCAGGCCAACAACATCGCGCGCGCGCTCGGGATCCCGACCGATCCCACGGCGGCCGCGGTCCTCGCCGTCACCGGTGCCGCGCGCGCCGTCGACGCGCTGCGGGTCGAGACCCCGAAGCGGACGCTCGTCGCCGTCGAGGGCGTCTCGGCCGGCTTCCACGCCGCGGCCCGCCACCGCTACACGGCCGAGAACTCGGGCGCCCTGGCCGCCGGCGTGGGCGCGCTCGTGTCCGAACTCGCGGGCTTCCACCCGTACGGGGCCGACGTGGTCGTCGACGGCGCACGGCTGAGCACGGGTCCGTTCGCGCAGGTCTTCGTCTCGAATCTTCCCTATTTCGCCTACGGCTTCCACGTCGACCCGGTCGCGCGTGTCGACGACGGCCTGCTCGAGGCGATCGTCCTGCGGGCGAACACGCGGACCGGCGCACTGCGGCTCATGGCCGCGGCCAAGAACGGCACGCACTTCGGCCGCCGGAACGTGTCGTGGTCGCACGGGGAGACCGCCGTCCTCCCCGACGCACTGCCCGTCGTCGCCGACGCGGAGCCGCTCGGCGTCACGAGCACCCGCGTCAGCGTCCTCCCCGGCCTGCTGCGGATGGTGACCCCGTGAGCGCCGTCGCCCTCCCCGTCGGCGCGCCGCAGCGACCGGACCGCCTCGCGATCGGCCTGGCGATGCTGCTGTCGTTCTCGGCCGTCGCGGTCGGCTTGGGCGCCGCGCGGGCGATGACGACGGCCTACGTGCCGGTGCTGCTCGAGCGGATCGCCGACCGGCCCGCGCTCATCGGCGCGGTCATGCTCGTCAACGCCGCGGCCGGGTTCGTCATCCCGCTCGCGACCGGACTGTGGAGCGACCGGGCCGGCAGCCGCGCGCCGTTCATCGTCGGCGGCGTCCTCGTCGCCGCCGGCGGCCTCGTCGCGATCGCCCTGGGCACGGCGAGCTCGTACCTCATGCTCGGCCTCGCCGCCGCGATGGTCTACGTCGGGCTCAACGCCGCGCAGACCGCGCACCGAGCCCTCGTCGCCGAGCGCTTCGACGACGAGCAGCGGCCGAAGGCCACCGGCGCACAGGAGATCGCCATGCTCGCCGGTGCGCTCGTGGGCACCGTCGCCGGCGGCGTGCTCATCGAGGCGTCGCCCGCCGCGCTGTTCGCGCTCGGAGCCGTCGTCGTCCTGCTCCTCGTGGTCCCCGGCA
>CADCVT010000063.1 GCA_902806215.1 uncultured Solirubrobacteraceae bacterium
CGGCGTCGGGCCCCACCTGACCGAGGTCATCGAGCGTGCGCCCGGCCGCGTCATCGTCACGAGCTTCGCCTCGAACGTGCACCGCGTCCAGCAGGTCATCGACGCGGCCGAGGCGCTCGGGCGCAAGGTCGCGCTCGTCGGCCGGTCGATGAAGAAGTACCAGAACATCGCGCGCTCGCTGGGCCTCGCGAACATCCCCGAGGGGATCATGGTCGCGCCCCGCGAGATCGACAACTTCCCCGACGAGAAGGTCGTGATCATGTCGACCGGCTCGCAGGGCGAGCCCGGCTCGGCGCTGCGGCGGATGGCCCACAACGACCACCCCGCGGTCCAGCTGCGCGAGGGCGACACCGTCGTCTTCAGCGCCACGCCGATCCCCGGCAACGAGCGGCCGATCAACGAGACGATCGACCGCCTGTTCCGCATCGGCTGCACGGTCGTCACGGCCCGCGAGTACCCGATCCACGCGAGCGGCCACGGCTACTCCGAGGAGATCAAGCTCATGATCGGGCTCACGCGGCCCAAGTACCTCATGCCGTTCCACGGCGACCACAAGCGCATCCGCCTGCACGGCGAGCTCGCGGTGCAGGTCGGGATGGACAAGGACGCGATCTTCCGCGGCGAGAACGGCCTGCCGCTGGAGATCGACGCCGACGGCGCGCGCTTCGGCGAGCCCGAGCAGTCCGGCGTGATCTACGTCGACGGCCTCGACATCGGCGAGCCGACCGACGCCGCGCTGCGCGACCGCAAGATGCTCTCGGCCGACGGGATCTTCGTCGTCGTGGCGACGATCAGCGAGCAGACCGGCCACTCGGTCGCCGAGCCCGAGGTGATCTTCCGCGGCGTCCCGTTCCGCGACGACGCCGAGAAGCTCCTCGACCAGCTGCGCGAGCAGATCGACAAGTCGCTCGAGCGCGCCGCCAAGGAGGGCATGCGCGAGGTCGACCTCGTCGAGAAGGTCCTGCACGACGACCTCGGGTCGTTCGTGTACGACAAGCTGCGCCGCCGGCCGATGGTCCTGCCGGTCGTCGTCGAGGTCTAGGCCCCGCCGGGGCGGCTGGCGCGCCGCCGCTCGCGCTGGAACACTGCGACCCGATGACCTGGCGCGTGCGTCGCCGCGGGATCTTCGAAGGGCTGCCGCGCGCTGGGCTCCGCCTCGCCGGCGCCCGCTACGTCGACGCGTGCGTCCTGGGGATCGTGCTCAACGGCGTCGTCGTCGCCGGGTTCGGCGTGGCGGTCGTGGCGCTGTTCGTCGATCTCGACGCCGGGGAGACAGTCGTGTTCGCGGCGTGCTGGGCCGCCGCGTACGTCGTCGAGAACCTCGTGGCGGGCATGCACCTGCGCCGCGTCGCCGCGCCCGTCCGGGCCTGGCTCGCGGGCGACCGCGACGACGACGCGTTCGAGGCGTGGTCAGCGGCAGCCCGGCTGCCGCTGGCGCTCGTGAGGCGGCCCATCCTCTACGTGATCGGCGCGATCGGCTCCGTGGCCGCCGGCCTCGTGCTCGCCGCCCTGCTCGAGCTGCCACCAAGGCATGCCGCGCTGCTGTTCCCGGTGTCGTTCCTGTTGTACGTCTCGTCTGCGGTGCTGCGCTACACCGCGCTCGAGCTGGGGATGCGGCCGCTGCTCGAGGCCACGGGTGAGCGGCTGTCGCAGGCGTCGCCGCCCGACGTTGCGCGCGTGTCGCTGCACCAGCGCCTGTTGGTGACGATCCCGATGGTGACGTGGGGTGCCGGCGTCGTCGTCGCGGGCCTGATCACCGAGAACGACAGGCAGCTCGAGACGATCGGCCTTGCCGGGGCGGTCTCGTTCGCCGTCAGCGCGGCGATCTCGATGTGGTTGAGCCTCGTGCTCGCCGACGCGGTCTCGGGTCCGATCACCGACCTGCGCGACGCGACGCGCAGGGTCGCCGGCGGCGATCTCGACGTGCGCGTCCCGGTGGTCTCCACGGACGAGACGGGGGAGCTCGCGGCGTCTTTCAACGCGATGGTCGCGGGGCTCGGCGAGCGCGAGCAGCTCCGGGAGGCCTTCGGCGCGTTCGTCGACCCGGCACTGACCGAGCGCGTCCTTGCCGAGGGCACCGACCTCCACGGGGAGGAGGTGGACCTCTCGATCCTGTTCGTCGACGTGCGGGAGTTCACGACGTTCGCGGAAGGAGCTTTGGCGCACGAGGTCGTCGCTGCGCTGAACGAGCTCTACGAGCGGGTCGTGCCCGCGATCGGCCGTCACGGCGGACACGCCAACAAGTTCATCGGCGACGGCCTGCTCGCGGTCTTCGGAGCGCCCGTTCGCCTCGCCGATCACGCACAGCGGGCGGTCGCGGCGGCGCACGAGGTCACCGGACTGGTCCGCGGCGGCCGCGCCGGGCCGCTGCGGGTCGGCGTGGGCGTCAACTCGGGGCGGGTCGTCGTCGGCACGATCGGCGGCGGCGGGCGTCGCGACTTCACGGTGATCGGCGACGTGGTGAACACGGCGGCGCGCGTGGAGGCGGCGACGCGTGTGACCGGCGACGATCTGCTCATCACCGAGACGACCCTGCGCGCGCTCGGGCCCGCGTGCGAGGACTTCGAGGAGCGGCCGTCCATCCCGCTGAAGGGCAAGGCGACGCCGGTGCGCCTGTTCGCGCCGCGCCGGCCCTGAGGGAGCTCGGGATACGACACGCATCTGCCTGGGCTTCGGGGGGCTGGGTACACCGCCTGCGATGAGCTTCCTTCGCCGCGCCTCTGGCGCCTACCTCGCCCGCCGCCTGCTCGAGGGCAACCGTCGGAGCCGCGGTGGGGGCTACGGCCGCTATGCGCGGACGGGCGGTCGCGCGTACGGCCGCCGGTCGCGCAAGTCTGGAGGCTTCGGCCTGTTCGGGCCGTTCCCGACGTACTCGCGCCGGACGCGCGGCGGCTCACGTGTGACGGTGGGCGGGTGCTGTCTGCCGATCCCGCTCGCGCTGACGCTCGGCGGGATCGCCGCCGCCGCGCGCCTCGTGCGCCGCTAGGACCGACGAGGGCTACTCGCTGGGGGACAGCTCGCGCCAGGTGCCAGGCACCGGCGAGGCGTCGCCGAGGCCCTTGACGAGGCTGAATACGCGCGGGTCGAAGACGATGTTCTTCGCGCTCGCGCCGGCAAGGACGCCGCCGAGGCCGTCCACCGCGACAGCACCCTGGATCAGCGAGTTGCCCTGTGTCTTGATGAGCGCGTCCTGGACGTTGTTCTCGTTGCGTGCGTAGAGCAGGCCGAAGAAGATCCGGTTGCCGCCGAGCGTCAGCCCGCCCTTGCCGAACACGACCATCCCCGGCGCCGCAGCGGTGTTGCCGCCACTGTACGCCGGGCAGGTCGTAGCGTCCTCGATGTACACGAGCGGGCCGGTGAGGTTCGGCGGGCACGAGCCGGCGGGGAAGTAGGCGTTCGGCAGCATCCGGGCGCGCGTCTTGACGAGCTCGGCCTGCGCGTCGCTGAGTGTCTTGGGCTCCATGTTCGCCTGTGTCGGCGTCGATCCGCCGACCTGCCCCTTGCTGTTGTCGACCTTCAGGCACGGGTTGGGGACCGGGGCAACGCAGCGCACCTGGACCGGGCCTGCCTGCGTCGGAGTCGCGGGCGGCTGCGCGGAGCTGCCGGTCGTGTCCACGATGACCTTGCGGCCGGTGTTGTTCGTCCAGAACCAGTTGGCGGAGATGGTCAGGCGCGGGAAGGCAAGCGCGATCTCGTTGGCGCGCACGAGCGTGACGAGCGTGCGCAGGCGGCACTTCGCGCGGCCCTCGGCGCGCACCCAGACCAGGCCGTCCTTGTTGAAGTCGTACGACGGCTGCGCGGCGGCGCCCGACGAGCGGTAGTACGTGGCGACGGCACCGCCGTTGTCGCGCACGGTCGAGCGCCA
>CADCVT010000064.1 GCA_902806215.1 uncultured Solirubrobacteraceae bacterium
ATGTTCTCCAACCGCCGCGAGGTCAACGTCCTCGCCGCCGCGCGGATCTTCCTGTTCGCCTCTCGTGATGTCTGGTTCGTGGTCGGCGTCCCGGTGTTCCTGCGCACCGAGCTCGGCTGGAGCTTCTGGGAGGTCGGCACGTCCCTCGCCGTGTGGGTCATCGGGTACGGGATCGTGCAGGCGTCGGCGCCGCGCTTCGTCTCCAAGCCGGACGGGCGGGTCGCGACGGTGCTGGCGTTCACGCTCGCGGCGTTCCCGGCGGCGATCGCCGTGGCCCTGACGACGGACACCGACGCCGGGACGGTGCTCGTGGTCGGCCTCATCGCGTTCGGCGTGATCTTCGCCCTGAACTCGGCGGTGCACTCGTACCTGATCCTCGCCTACGCCGACGGCGACAAGGTCGCGATGAACGTCGGCTTCTACTACACGGCCAACGCGGTCGGGCGGCTCACGGGAACGGTCCTCTCCGGCGCGCTCTACCAGTGGCAGGGGCTCGAGGCGTGCCTGTGGGCGTCGGTCGTGCTCGTCCTCGGGGCGGGCGCGCTGTCGCTGCTGCTCCCGGGCTCGCCGCGGCAGGTGGCGCGCGCCACGGTCCCAGCCGGCTGACGGGCGCCGGCACCGGCCCGCGCCTCGCTGAAGACGATCGGGCCGGCGCCGAGCGCATCGACAGGCCGCGTGGGTCGCCCGGAGACGCTGTCCCGTCGTCCAGGGGCGAGTGGCGGCTGCAGGCGCGAGGGGGTCAGTCTCACGCCGGACCCCAATGAACCAGCCGCGGGCGCGGATCCCGTGAAGCGGTTGTGACGAGGCCTACTCGGGCGTGTCGGCCGCGAGCGCGCCGACGACCGTCTGCAGCCAGGCGCGCTCGTCGCTGCTGGCGCCCGACATGCGCCGGCGCGCCCACGCCGACAGCTCGTTGCGCCCGCCGAGCGCCGCGACCGGCCCGGTGACGGCGTAGCGGCCGTCGTCGAGCGCCCACAGGCCGCCGTCGGCGTCGCGGCGGATCCGCAGCTGCTCGACGACCTGCCGCCCGCGCACCGCGACCGGCCGCGCCGCGTCGCCGTCCTCCTCCGACCACGGCCAGGAGCTGAAGATCGGCATGCGGCCCGAGTGCTTGCGCTGCGGCCGCGGCGCGGGGCCGATCGGGCCCTTGTGCCAGCGCTCGACGAGGTCGGGGATGTGCCGCGAGGCCTCTTCGCTGAACAGCAGGTAGAGCTGGTCGCCGGCGTGCAGGCGCGTCGATCCGCGCGGCGGGATCGCGAGGTCGCCGCGGACGATCACGTTGACGACGGCGTCGCGCGGGAGCCCGAGGTCGCGCACGCGCGCGCCCACCACGGCGTCGCCTTCGACGAGCCCGATGTCGACCACCTCCGCGCCCATCCGCCGGATCGTCCCGACGTCGGTGATCGGCCGCGGCAGGGCGGGTTCTGTCGTCGTGACACCGAGCCGTCGCGCGAGCCCCTCGAACGTCGTGCCCTGAAGCACGGTCGACAGGAGCACGGCGAAGAACACGATGTTGAAGAACTCGCGGCTGCCCTCTACGCCCTCGATCACCGGGAACGTCGCGAGCACCAAGGGGACCGCCCCGCGCAGGCCGGCCCAGCCGAGGACCACCCGCTCGCCGTTGGTGAACGGGAAGTACGCCGTCGCCGCGAACGCGGCCAGCGGCCGGGCGATCGCGACGACGACGAGCGCGAGGACCGTTCCCTCGAGCCACACGTCGTCGAGCTGGGACGGGAACACGAGCAGCCCGAGCGTGAAGAACATGGCGAGCTGCGCGACCCAGCTGATGCCCTCGTGGAACGCGACGACGGTGCGCTTGGCGGGGATCGGCGCGCCGCCCAGCGCGAGGCCGGCGAGGTACACGGCGAGGAACCCTGACCCGTGCAGCGTGTCGGCGAGCCCGAACGCCAGGCCCGCCGTGGCGAGCGACGCGACCGGGTACAGGCCGCCGGTGGCCAGCTGCGCGCGCTTGAACGCCTGCACCGACAGCCAGCCGATCCCCAGGCCGATGACGAGCCCGATCCCGATCTCCTCGACCATGAGCAGGACCATGTCGCCGAGGCCATAGCCCGGCTCCTGGATCCACTCGATGAACCCGACGACGAGCAGGACGGCGACTGGGTCGTTGAAGCCCGACTCGCCCTCGAGCGTGCGCGCCAGGCGCCGGCGCAGCGTCGAGCCGCGGAGGATCGCGAACACCGCGGCGCCGTCGGTCGACGAGAGGATCGCGCCGAGGAGCAGGCCCTCGAGCAGGGTGAGGTCGAACAGCCACGTCGCCGCGAGGCCGCTCACCCCCGCGGTGATGAGCGTCCCGACCGTCGCGAGGCTGACTGCGGGCCCGAGCGTCGGGCGGATCTCCGGGAAGCCGGCGGCGAGGCCGCCCTCGAACAGGATCAGCGCGAGCGCGACGACCCCGACCGTTCGCGCCAACTCGGCGTCGTCGAACTCGATCAGCCCGAGGACGTCGGAGCCGATGAGCATGCCGACGCCGAGGAACAGCACGAGGCTGGGCACGCGGACCCGCCCCGCGACCAGGGACGCCAGCAGGCCGGCGGCCAGCATCGCGGAGGCGATGAGGATGAGCTGCCCGTCGTGCAAGGAGGTCACCTTGCCATGCGGGCCGGGAGAACGACCGCAAATCGACCTCGGGGGACAGTCCCCCAAGGTTTGTGAGGGGACAGTCCCCGCACAAGCTCCGGTCTGTGAGGGGACAAGTCCCCGCACAAGCTCCGGTCTGTGAGGGGACAGTCCCCGCACAAGCTCCGGTTTGTGAGGGGACAGTCCCCGCACAAGCTCGGGGACAGTCCCCGCAGGTTTGTGCGGGGACTGTCCCCCTAGGTTCGGGCGGTCACGGTCGTGGTCTTCGTCGCCGTGTTGCCGGCGGCGTCCCTCACGGTCAGGGTGAGGGTGAGCTTTGCGGTCTTGCGGCCTCGG
>CADCVT010000065.1 GCA_902806215.1 uncultured Solirubrobacteraceae bacterium
CGTCGAGCATCGGCGGATGCTCGCGCTGCTGCTTGAGCGCGAGCTCGGTCAGCGACTGGGCCTCGTAGGGCAGCCGGCCCGAGATGAGCTGGTAGGCGACGACGCCGAGCGAGTAGATGTCCGAGCGCGGGCCGGCCTCCTCGCCGGCGGCCTGCTCGGGCGAGAGGTAGGCGGCGGTGCCGAGGACCGACCCGACCTGCGTGATCCGGCTGACCGAGTCGCCGGCCTTCGCGATCCCGAAGTCGGCGAGCTTGATGACGCCCTCGTCGCTGCGCAGGAGGTTCCCCGGCTTGACGTCGCGGTGCACGACGCCGTGGCGGTGGGCGTGCTCGAGGCCGCGGCAGGCCTCCTCGACGATCGCGAGGGAGTCCTCGACGCCGAGCTCGCCCTCGTCGCGCAGCAGCTCGGCACCCGACTTGCCGCGGATGTACTCCATGACGATGAAGTGGCGCCCGCTCGGGTCGTCGAGGCCGAAGTCGAACACCTGCACGATGTTGGGATGCACGAGCCGCGCGGCGGCGAGCGCCTCGCGGCGGAACCGCGAGACGAACTGCTCATCCTCGGCGAGATGCTCGGCGAGCAGCTTGACGGCGACCTGGCGCTCGAGGCGACGGTCGAACGCCAGGTGGACCGTCGACATGCCGCCGAAGCCGAGGCGGTCGCCGAGCTCGTAGCGCCCGGCGATCAGCTGGGTGCGCCCGCTCATCCCTCTTCCCCCACGGCGCCGCTTGGCGCCTCCTCGCCGCCGGGTGGCGACTCCGGCCCGGGCGCCGGTGTCGGCGTCGGGGTCGTGGGCTGCGGTGTCGGCGTCGGCTCGGTCGGCGTCGGCTCGGTCGGTACGGGCTGGGTCGGCGTCGTGTCCTTCGGCGTCGTGTCGGTCGGGGGCTCCTCGTCGTCGGTGGCGCACTCGGTCGCCGCGACGCTCTCGAGGTTCTCGACGCCCTCCTGGAGCCGGTCGCGCAGCGCGCTGTCGGTCTGCTCGGGCAGCCTCCCGATCTGGCCGCGGATGTCCTCGATCTGCGACGCCGCGGTCTCGCAGTCGCCGCGGTCGACGGCGCGCTCGAGGTCGTCGAGGTTGTTCTGCAGTCCCTCCGCCCGGCCCGGCGACAGGAGGCCCGTCTCGTCCTGGCCGCAGGCGACCGCGTACGCGGACAACAAGCCCAGCGTCAGGGCGATCAGGACGGTGGACAGGCGGCGCACGGTCACTGACCGTACCCAAGCCGCTCGGCGAGCGAATCCGGCAGTCCCGCGGCGCGGATCGCGGCGGCGGCACCGGCGATGTCGTACGCCGTGCGGCGCCACTCGGCTCGTCCGTTGTCGCGGTCGAGCAGGAGCCACGCCGCGCGCGGGTCGCCGTCGCGCGGCTGGCCGACCGAGCCGGGGTTCAGCAGCCACGCGTCCTCGCGCACGTTGGCGGTCTGACCGGGCTCGCGCAGGGCGCCGCGGGCGTGGTGCTCGCCGTCGATCTCGCGCGTGAATGCGAGCGCCACGTGGCTGTGGCCGACGAAGCACACGCGCTGGGCCGCCTCGTCGAAGCAGCGGTCGGCGAGCAGCTCGGACAGCACGTACTCCCAGACCGGGTCGCGCGGGCTGGCGTGGTAGAGGCCGAGGTCGCCCTCGACGCCCGCGGGCTTGAGCTCGCGCAGGAAGGCGAGGTTCTTCTGGCCCATGGTCTCCTGCGTCCACTTCGCGCTGATGGCGGCGCCGCGCGAGAAGTCGTCCATCGACAGCTCGCCCGTCACGGCGAGATCGTGGTTGCCGGCCAGGCAGATCGCGATCTTGTCGCGGGCGATCTCGACGCAGGCGTCGGGCTCGGCGCCGTAGCCGACGAGGTCGCCGAGGCACCAGACCTCGTTCGCCCCGGCCTTGCGCGCGTCGTCCAGCACCGCCTCGAAGGCGTGCCGATTACCGTGGATGTCCGAGACGATGGCGACGTGCACAGGCTGAAGCTTCCCCTTGCAGTCCTCGCGGCGGTCGTGGTGGCGGAGGCTGCCGTGCTGCTGCTCCGACCGCGCGACGGGGTGATCGACCCCGCCGAGGTGGGCCCTGAAGGGTACTTCAGCGTCGGCCAGATCGAGCGGGCGGAGGACTTCCGCAGCGGTCAGCTCACGCTCTACGGCCTGCGGGTCGCGATCGAGCTGGGGGTGCTCGTCCTGCTGGTCCGGCGCCCGCCGGCGTGGCTGCGCGCCCCTCGTAGGCCCGTGGTCATGGGCGCTGCCGCGGGTGCGGTGCTCTCCCTCGTCACGAGCGTCGTGGTGCTGCCGGTCGGCGCGATCATGCGTCAGCGGGCCGTCGATGTGGGCCTCGTCACACAGGCCTGGAGCGGCTGGGCGAGCGACGTCGTGCTGTCGCTGGCGATCGGCGCGGTCATCGCCGGAGCGGGCGCGGCGATCGCCGTGCTGCTGTTGCGTCGCCGCGGGTGGTGGCTGCCTGCCGCGGCCGTGATCGTCGCGTTCGGGGCGGGCCTGACCTACCTGCAGCCGATCGTCCTCGACCCGTTGTTCAACACGTTCAAGGCGCTGCCCGAGGGGCGCCTGCGCACCGACGTCGTCGACCTCGCCCGGCGCGCCGGCGTCGACGTGGGGGAGGTCTACGTCATGGACGCCTCCAAGCGCACGACGGCGGCCAACGCGTACGTCGCGGGGCTCGGCGGGACGAAGCGGGTCGTGCTCTACGACAACCTCGTCGAGGGGCTGCCCCGAGCCGAGGGCGGTCTGGACCGGCGCGACGAGAACACGTTCACGCGCGAGGAGGTCGAGCTCGTCGTCGCGCACGAGCTCGCGCACGTCCACTACGACGATGTCCCGAACGGGCTGCTGTTCCTCGCGATCGTCGCCCCCGCCGGGATGTTCGCGGTGTCGCGGCTGACGTCCGCGTGGACGCCGCGGGGCGCGAGCACGGCCGCCGCGATCCCCGCACTGGCCCTGTCGCTGGCGATCGTCGTGCCGGTCGTGACCACGATCTCCAACCAGCTCTCGCGCCGGGTCGAGGCGCGCGCCGACACCTACGCGCTCGAGCTCACCGGCGAGGCCGACGCGTTCATCGGGTTCGAGCGCCGGATCGCGCTGCGCAACGTGTCGGACCCGGAGCCCGCCGCCTGGCGGACCTGGCTGCTGTCGACGCACCCGTCGACGATCGACCGGATCGGGATCGGCGAGGCCTACAAGGCCCGCCGCGGCGGCGGCTAGACCGGCGTGGCGAGCTCGTCGTGGTCGCGTTCGCGCAGGCCCCAGGCGTAGAGCCAGAGCGCGTCGCGGTCCTCAGCCGGCAGCGGTGCCGGCTCGATGAGCGTGTGCTCGACCTGCTCGAGGGAGTCTCCGTCGCCTACTGCTTCGGCGACGCGCTCCTGCCAGGCGCGTAGTGCCGTTCCCATACGTCGATGGTTGCGCTCGGGCGGCCCGGGCGCAAGGGGGATTCACAAGAGCGTCAACAACGTGGACGCAAAGCTCCCGATCAGACGCTCGGTGCGGTGGGCGGCGGGGTGTCGCCGGTGTCCGGGAGGTTCCGGATCCCCTCGCGCGTCTGCCACTTGGCGAAGTTGTCCTCCATCGCGTCGATCAGCTCGCGCATGAAGCGCGGGCTGAGGTTCACGCGCGAGACGACCACGCCGGGGACCTCCTCGTCCTCGACCTCGTGGTCGACGCGGGCGAACGTGACGGTGAACTCGTAGTCGGAGTGGCTGACGTTCGCGAAGTTCGCGTAGACGCCCGCCATGATCTCCGGCGAGAAGTGGATGTTGATGTGGCGCCCGCCGCCGCCTTCGCTGTCAGCCATGTCGAACTAGGATCGCAGACGATGAAGCTGACCGTCCTCGCCGTCGGCCGGCTGCGTCCGCCATACGTCGACGACGTCGAGCACTACCGCAAGCTGCTCACGCGCTACGCCAAGCTCGAGGAGGTCGAGGTGCGCGAGGACGAGCAGGCCGGACGGCGCATCCCCGAGGCCGCGTTCGTGTCCCTGCTGCACAGCGAGGGCAAGGGCTACGACTCGCTCGCGTTCGCCCGCTTCATCGAGGAGCGCCGGCAGGCCGGGCGCGACGTCGTCTTCGTCATCGGCGGTGCGTACGGGCTGCCGCCGATCGATCGCAAGGAGGACCACAGGCTCTCGCTCGGTCTCATGACCATGCCCCACCAGCTCGCCCGGGTCGTCCTGATGGAGCAGCTCTACCGCGCGCACAAGATCCTCGCGAACGAGCCCTATCACCTCTGACCGGGTAGGCCGAGAGGCATGCCGTTGAAGAAGGAGGACCTCCCGAGCACCCTCCAGCGCTCGCCGGACAAGGTCGCGCGGACGTACGCGAAGACCCTGGACAGCGCGGAGGAGACCTACGACTCCGAGGAGCGCGCGCACCGCACGGCGTGGAGTGCCGTCAAGCAGGTCGCCGAGAAGAAGGGCGACCACTGGGAGCTCAAGGACGAGCCGGGCGCATCCGACGAGGCGTTCGATCCCAAGGGCGGGATCGACACCACCAAGACCAAGGACGAGCTGCTCTCCGACGCCCGCGAGGCGGGCATCGAGGGCCGGTCCAAGATGAACAAGGACGAGCTCGTCGACGCGCTGGAGCAGCATTCCCGGCGCGAGACCGACCGGGCCCGTGGGTAGGAGGAGTTGCCATGACCGAGACCACCGGCACCGACAGCGCGCCCGAGGCGCCCATCACGCCCCCGGACGACGCGGGCTACGAGGGCGTCAGCGGCGGCGAGACCTCGCCGCCCAGCGGCGCGCCCGAGGCCGCTGACGACGAACAGGAGTCCGAATGAGCGACGAGCACACCCACGACATCGAGAGCGACGCGCCCAACGTCGACGCGGGCGGCAAGGCCCACACGAGCGAGCACGAGGACCATCCGGCGGGCGACGGCGCCCGGTCGGACCGTCAGGTCGGCGGCCCCGTCGCCGAGGAGGACGCCGAGGAGTCGCTCGGCGCCGCCAAGGGCGACATCTCGACGAAGGGCTTCGACGCCCACTCGTAGGCGTCAGAGGTTGTAGAGACCGTCGAGGCCCAGCCGCTCGAGGAAGCGCTGGGCCTCGATGTTCAGGTCGGTGAGCTCGCCGCTGAAGATGAGCGAGCCCATGACGATCAGCAGCAGGCCGCTGGCGGCGGTGATCGCCACGTGGTGGTCGCGCAGCCAGCGGAAGACCCGCGTCGCGCGGTGGAACGCCACCGCCGACAGCAGGAACGGCACCGCCAGCCCGGCGCTGTAGATCGCCAGCAGCAAGGCGCCCTCGGCCAGCGTGTCCTTGATCGCCGCCGCGTTGAGGATCGCCGTCAGCGTCGGCCCGATGCACGGCGTCCAGCCGATCGCGAACGCGGCCCCGGCGATCATCGGGCTGCCGTTGCCCGCGCGCTGGATGAGCCCCTGCGGCTTCCACTCCTGGTTGAAGCGCGTGACGAACAGCGTCGCGATGAAGAACGCGCCCATGACGACGATGAGGCCGCCGGCGATCTTCTCGAGCAGCTCCTGGTTCTCGCGCAGCGTCTGGCCGAGGCCGGTCGCCGCCATGCCGAGCGCCACGAAGACGGCGGTGAAGCTCAGGCAGAAGAGGATCGCGGGGAGCAGGACCTTCGCCGTTAACGCTCGGTCCTTCGTGTCGAGGTCGGCGACGTTGACGCCCGAGACCGCGCTGAGGTAGCCGGTGACGAGCGGCAGGACGCACGGCGAGATGAAGCTCACGAAGCCCGCGGCGAACGCCGCGAAGACCGTCGTGTCGATGCCCTCACCCAAAGCGCTCGAGGTCCGCGTCGAGGCGTTCGAGCTCGGCGTCGGAGGCCGTCGCGCCCGGCGCCGCCGCGACGGTGCCGGGCACGCCGGGCGGCCGACGCCGCCAGCGCGGGATGAGGAGCGCGAGGCCCGCGACGAGCGCGAGCACCGCGAGGATCGGCACGAGCTTCACCGCGAGGCCGGTCCCGTTGTCCTCGGGCATCGCGAGGACGTCCTCGCCGTACTCGGCGACGAGCCGGGTCTTGATCTCGTCCTTCGTGAGGCCCTCGTCGATCAGGCTGCGGATGAGACGGCGCTGGCCGTCGGCCTGCGGCGACTCGGCGATGAAGAGCGGCACGTTGCAGCTCACGCACATGACCTCGTCCTCGACGTCGTACTGCTCGACCTTGGGCGCCTGGGCGAGGGCGGTGCTGCCGAGCGAGAGGCAGAGCACCAGCGCGAGGAGCACCGACCTCGTCACCCGATCACCTCCGGGAGCACCTCGTCGAAGAAGCGGTCGTCGACCTGGCCTCGGCTGATCGCCGAGACGCGCCCCTCGCGGTCGATGACGAACGTCTCGGGGACGCCGGTGCGGCCGAACTCCTCGCCGAGCTCGCCGTCGACGTCGCGCAGGCTCGGGAACGGGAGCTTGAACTCCTCGACGAACTTCTGCGAGTCGGGACTCGAGTCGTCGACGGTCACGCCGAGGACGGTCCCGCCGGCCTTGCGGATCTGCTCGTGCGCCCGGAGCAGCGCCGGCGCCTCCTCCTTGCACGGGTCGCACCACGACGCCCAGAAGTTGACGATGACCGGCTTGCCCTTCATCGCGGCGATCGAGCTCTCGCCGCCGCCGAGGCGCGGAAGCGTCTGCGACGGCGCGACCGGGCGCTCGCCGCGCCGGACGGCGTCGTCGAGCGTCTCGGACTCGCCCACCGTGACGACCCCGTAGACCAGCAGCGCGATCAGGGCGACCGCGGCGAAGATCACGTACGGAACAGGACCCCGGCGCACGCTTTGCAGGGTAGTGGCGAGCGGCCCGCAGACCGCTAGACTTGCGCCTCCTTGCGGGACTAGTTCATCGGTAGAACGCGAGCTTCCCAAGCTCGAGAGACGGGTTCGATTCCCGTGTCCCGCTCTGGACGGACGTTCGATTGCGGCAACTGACTGAGATCCGGTCAGATGGCTGAGTGCTGATTCCCCGCCGCGTCGCCGGCCTCTCCTCGCTGCTGGTCGCGCTCGCGGTCGCCGCTCCTGCCCACGCGGAGATCACGTCGTCGCAGATCACGTCGTCGAACGTCAAGACGTACGAGTACAACGCCGAAGCGGCTGCTGACGACCAGCGAACGGTGTCCGGCACGGCTGCCGGCGCTCCGGGTGACCCGGTCCACG
>CADCVT010000066.1 GCA_902806215.1 uncultured Solirubrobacteraceae bacterium
AGCGTCGACGTCCGCGTGGTCGAGCCCGACCAGTTCGGCAACCTGCTCCAGCACTTCACGGGCTCCAAGGCGCACAACGTCGCGCTGCGGGAGGCCGCGGTCCGGCGCGGGCTGCACGTGTCCGAGTACGGGATCCTCGACGACGCGACCGGCGAGACGACCCGTTGCGCGACCGAGGAGGAGGTCTACGAGCGGCTCGGCCTGCGGTGGATCCCGCCGGAGCTGCGCGAGGGGCGCGGCGAGCTCGAGGCCGCCGCCGACGGCGGCTTCCCGACGCTCGTCGAGGAGCGCGACCTCCGCGGCGACGTCCACATGCACACGGTCGCCAGCGACGGGCGCAACAGCATCGAGCAGATGGTCGAGGCCGCGCTGGCGCGCGGCTACGAGTACATCGCGATCACCGACCACTCCGCGACGCACGGCTTCGGCAACCACGTCACGCCCGAGGAGCTGCGCCGGCAGATCGAGCGCGTCCGTGCGGTCAACGACGCAACCGACGGCATCGAGGTCCTCATCGGGACCGAGACGAACATCCTCCCCGACGGCTCGCCCGACTACGACGACGACCTGCTCGCAGAGCTCGACTGGACCGTCGGGTCGGTGCACACGTCGTTCGGCATGGCCGAGGCGGAGATGACCAAGCGGATCGTCACCGCGTGCGAGCACCCGTACATCGACGCGATCGGGCATCCGACGGGCCGCAAGATCGAGCGTCGCAAGCCCTACGCGGTCGACATGAACGCGGTGATCGAAGCCGCCGCCCGCACTGGGACGATGCTCGAGATCAACGCGGCTCCCGACCGCCGCGACCTCCACGACGTCCACGCGCGCAACGCCGCCGAGGCCGGCGTGCCGATCCTCATCGACTCCGACGCGCACGGGATCCGCGAGCTCGCACTGGTCAAATGGGGCATCGCAACGGCGCGCCGGGCCTGGCTGAGCAGCGAGCAGGTCGCCAACTGCCGGCCGTGGCCGGAGTTCGCTTCACTGAGAAAGCGGTCGAAGTAGCGCGCCCGCGCGGCTGATCGGCTTAGATCCGGTTCATGCGCCGGATGCTCCTTCTCGGCCTCGCGCTGGTTCTCAGCGTGACGGCCGCCGCCTCAGCTCACGAGCTGCTCGATCACGCCACGCCGACCTTCAGCCCGCCGACCGGCCCGTTGTCCTCCCAGGTCAACGCCGGCGGGGAGGGCGCGGAGTGGGAGCTGATCGACACGATCCCGACTGGGAACCCCCATTCGGACCTCGACTTCTTCACGCGTGGCAAGGACACGTACATGTCGGCCGGCACCCTCGGCACGGGCCCGAACGCCGGCGGCCAGAACATCTTCCGGCTGACCGAGAACGGCGAGGTCAAGCCCTCCTACGTCGGCGCGCACCCGTCGGCGGCGTGCCCGCAGGCGACGTCGAGCGCCACCGCGCTGCAGCACGACGTCGAGGCGACCCCGAAGGGCGGCGCGTTCCAGCAGCAGCCCAACCCGTTCATCGCGCCGGGCGACGCGCAGCTGCTCGTCGACACGACCGACGCCGGGGGCCGCTGCCACGACAGCGGCGGGTCGTTCGGCGTGCAGAACGCCCCGCGCGGCGGCCTCGAGCTCATCGACATCACGAACGTCGATCAGCCGAAGGAGATCGCGCTCATCAGCCACATCGGCAACGCGCATACGGTGAACGTCGATCCCAAGCGTCCGCACATCGCGTTCGACATCACGCAGGACGGCGTGACCTCCTGCGAGGGCCCGCAGGCGGGCAAGCGCAACAACGAGGTCGACTGCACGACCGGCGCAGCCTCGACGAGCTTCCAGCTCGACGGCTTCGAGGTCGTCGACATGAAGTCGTGCATGAACTTCCCAGCGGGCACCACGATCGAGCAGAAGCGCAAGGCGTGCCGGCCTGAGGTCTACCGCTACCGCTTCCCCGAGGCGCGGATGGCGGCGTCGCACTTCTACCCCACGTCGCTCCAGGGGTGCCACGAGACCGAGATCTATCCCGACGACCGCCTCGTCTGCGCCTCGATCACGTCGACGATCCTGTTCAGCCTCAAGAACGCGTTCGACGACAACGGGACGCCGACCAACTTCCTCGACGACAAGCCCAAGGGGACGCCGCTCCCGTGCAAGATCCGCGAGTCGACGTCGCCGGCCACCGGCGGCCTGAAGACCGGCGCGCCGATCGTCGACTGCGTCAACGGCGAGGTCGGTGGAAAGGCCCAGTCGCTGATCGTGTCGGAGTGGCAGAAGATCGGGTCTCCGTCGCTCGAAGGCGTCGAGTGGCTCGGCACCGTGCCGCACCTCGGCTTCCGCGTCGGCGACAACACGACGATCGCCAACGCGCCGCGCGACTCGAAGACCGACATCATCGCGGCGCACGAGTCGGAGATCACGCAGTCCGGCAAGTACGTGATCACGTCCGACGAGCGCGGCGGCGGAACGCTGCCGCCGGGCGCGTCGTGCTCGCCCGGGGCCGACAACCCGCTCGGCAACGGCGGCCTGCACTTCTTCCACACCGACAGGTTCTCCAAGGCGACGCCGCTGAAGACCGAGGACGCGGACAAGCAGTGGGCGAAGACGCCCCAGGGCGCCAAGGCGGTCTACCGCGCGCAGATCCGCACGCAGCCGCAGGCGACGATCTGCACGTCGCACGTGTTCCAGCAGATCCCCGGCCAGAACAGGATCTTCCTGGGTTGGTACTCGCAGGGCACGCAGGTCATCGACTTCACCGAGAACCCGGACGGCACCATCACCTTCAAGGAGGCCGGGTACTTCATCCCGGAGAACGCCAACACCTGGGTCTCGCACATCTTCAAGGCGCAGCGCAACCAGGACGGCTCGTTCACGTACTGGGGCGCGGCGAGCGACGGCATCCTGCCGGGTGCGGGCCGCCAGGCGATCGACATCTTCAAGGTGACCCTGCCGCCGGCGCCGGTCCCGGCCGGCGAGCGCGCGGCGGGCACGCCCGACTTCCCGCTGTCGCGGATCCGCGGCATCCAGAACGAGGGCCCGGCGCCGTCGTGCACCGGGACGGCGGCCTTCGAGCGCACCGCGGTCCGCGGGCGTGGTCGGGCGCTCAGCTACGACTTCGTCAACCGCGGCAGCGCGCCGGTCGGGGTGGAGCTCTACCGCGAGTCGCGCGGACGTCGGGTCGTCGAGCAGCGGGTCGGGCTCGCCCGGCCGGGCTCGAAGACCTTCCGCTTCACGAAGCGGATCAGCGACGGCTACTACTACGCGCGGTTCACCACCCGTGCCGCCAACGGCGGTGCCGACGTGCGCCGCGTCTCGCTGCAGCGCCGCAAGGGCCGGTGGATCGTCCGCGAGCCGCACTACCGCCGCGAGGCCTGCGCGCTCGTGCCGTCGGCGAAGCTGTCGCGGACGGTGTTCGGGGGGACGAAGCGCAACGCGCTCGGCATCGCGTTCCGCCTGGGCCAGGCGTCGAACGTGACGGTCGAGGTCCGTCAGAACGGCAAGCTGCTCCAGCGCTTCGGCCGCCGCAGCTACCCGGACTCGCGGACGATCCGGCTGCTCACGCGCGGCGGCAAGCGCGTGCGGCGCGGCGACGTCCAGGTCATCATCCGGGCCGAGCGGGTCCAGCCCGGCCGGGCCCAGGTCGTGACGCTCACCGCGCGGCGGCTGTAGCCGCGGCGAGCTCCTTCGCGGCGCGCACGAGCTTCGTCTCGTGCGTCGCCGCGTATCCGAGCAGGAGCGCCGGCGGCTTGGCGTGCTCGAGCGTGCTGGTCTCGCTCAGCGCCTCGACCGCGACGCCGCGGCGCGCGGCCTCGCGCACGATGGCCGCCTCGTCGGTCCCGCGCGGCAGCCAGGCGACGATGTGGAGCCCGGCGGCGGCGCCGCCGATCGTCGCCTCGGGGAGGTGCTCCTCGAGCGCGCCGACGAGCGCGTCGCGGCGGTCGCGGTAGCGGCGGCGGGTGCGGCGCAGGTGGCGGTCGATCTCGCCGCTCGCCAGCAGATCGGCGAGCGCGGCCTGCTCGAGCACGGGCGTGCCGCGGTCGGTGAGGTCCTTGACCTCCGCGAGGTCGTCGGCGAGCCACGACGGCGCGAGCAGCCAACCGAGCCGGAGCGCCGGCGCGAGGGTCTTGCTCGCCGAGCCCGCGTAGACGACGCGGTCGGGGGCGAGGCCCTGGAGCGCGCCGACCGGCTCGCGGTCGTAGCGGTACTCGGCGTCGTAGTCGTCCTCGACGATGACCGCGCGGCGCTCGTGTGCCCAGGAGACCAGCTCGGCGCGGCGCTCGGGCGCGAGGACGACGCCGGTCGGGAACTGGTGCGCGGGCGTGACGACGACCGCGTCGACATCGAGCTCGCCGAGGCGCCCGACGACGAGGCCGCGGTCGTCGACGGGGACCGGCACGGCGGTGAGGCCCGCGAGCTCGGCGGTCTTGCGCTGTCCGCGCCAGCCCGGGTCCTCGACCGCGACGCGGCGTACGCCGTGGCGCGCGAGCGCGCGCCAGAGGATCGGGACGCCCTGGTACAGCCCGCCGCAGACGACGACGAGCTCCGGGTCGGCGAGCACGCCGCGCGCGCGCCCGAGGTGCGCGGCGAGCGCCTCGCGCAGCGGCTCGTGCCCGCGCGGGTCGCCGTAGCCGAACGCGGCGTCCGGGAGGTCCTTGAGCGCGCGGGCGGTCGCCGCCAGCCACGCACGGCGAGGGAACAGCGAGAGGTCGACCCGGCCGGTGCGAAGGTCATAGGCGGGGACTGTCCCCGGCCGTCGAATCCTCTGGTCGGGGACAGTCCCCGCCGTGGATTCAGCGGCGAAACCCGTCCCCTGCCCTCGATTCCCACGGTGGGGGACTGTCCCCGCACTCGGAGGCGCCGGGGCGACGCGGGTGCCCGCCCCGGTCCTCGCGACGAGGTAGCCCTCGGCGACGAGCTGGGCGTACGCCTCGACGACCACGCCGCGGGAGACGCCGAGCTCGCGCGACAGGGTCCGCGAGGGCGGCAGCTGGGTGCCCGGACGGAGGCGCCCGCTGCGGACGCCGTCGCGCAGCTGCTGCTCGAGCTGCGCCCGGCGCGGGCCGGAGCCGAGGGTGACCTGCAGATCCATTGGCCTGCTGTTGTAGCGCTTCATTGGCTCTTCACGCAAGACCAATCGCGGGCGTACGGTCCTGGTCATGAGCTTCGACCCCACGCCCAGGACCCGGATCCGCCGTGTGCCGAAGCGCGCGGTCTACGAGCGCGAGACCGTCGAGGCGATCCTCGACGAGGGCCTCGTCTGCCACCTCGCGTTCGTGCATCTCGGCCAGCCGTTCTGCATCCCGACCATCCACGCCCGCGCCGGCGACACCGTGTACCTGCACGGCTCCGCCGCGAGCCGGATGATGCGCACCCTCGCCGCCGGCGCTCCCGCCTGCCTCACCGTCACGCACGTCGACGGGCTCGTCCTCGCCCGCTCGGCGTTCCACCACTCGCTGAACTACCGGTCGGCCGTCGTGATGGGAGCGCTGCGGCCGGTCGACGAGCCGGAGGAGAAGATGGCCGCACTCGAGGCGCTGACCGAGCGGCTCGTCCCGGGCCGCTGGCCGGAGATCCGGTGGCCGAACCGCAAGGAGCTCAAGGCGACGAGCGTCCTCGCGCTGCCGCTCGACGAGGCGTCTGCGAAGGTCCGCGCCGGCGGCCCGGTGGACGACGACGAGGACTACGCGCTGCCGGTGTGGGCCGGCGTCGTCCCGCTGACGTTCGAGCCGGGAGTGCCCGAGCCCGACGAGCGGCTCGCGGCGGGCACACCGGTACCCGAGCACGTCACCGGCTGGAGCCCGGAGCGCCGCCCGGGCGAGCCGCACCGCCGCGCGGCCTAGCCGGCCGCGAGCAGCCGCGGTAGGAGCTCCTCGGCGACGGTCCGGTCGACGCCCTCGGGCGAGTAGGGCTCGAGCATCTCGGCGGCGCGCTCCGTGTAGGCGGGCGCCGGATCGTCGAGCGCGGCGCGCAGCGCTCCGGCGAGGTCGTCTCCGACGAGCCGCGGGTCGAGCCGACGCGCGAGCTCGCGCGCCTCGTACGGGCCGGGCGCGTCGGTCGTCACCAGCATGCACCCGTCGGCGAGCGCCTCGAGCTGCGCGATCCCGAAGTCCTCGCGCCGCGGCGCGACCACGTAGACGCGGGCGCGCCGCACGAGCGACCGGAACGCCTCGCCGCGGACCTCCTCGAACCGCACGCCCTCCTGCGCGGGGAGCGTGTGCTCGGTCACGACGACCAGCTCCTCGCCGTCGCGCCGCGCCGCCGCCCACGCTTCGAGCACCCGGTCGAGGCCCTTCTTGACCGGGTCGCTCGCGTAGGTGATCGCGGCGATGTCGCGCACCCGCGCCGGCGGCCCGGACGGCGACACCGGCGGAGGAACCACCACGCTCTTCGACGACGGACCGCCGGAGACGTGGCTCATCGGGATCAGCAGTGGGGATGACGCGACCCGCCGCGCCTCCACAGGACGCTGCCAGAACCCGTGGCGCCCGACACGGTTCTCGGCCGCGAGCGCGTCGTACCGGATCGCCCCGACACGAGGCCACAGCAACGAAGCAGTCGACGTCGAGTAGAGAACGGAGCGAGGCGAGAACTGACGGATCCCTCGCCGAGCCGTTCTCCGAGCGGCCAGAGCCCACGACAGATCCGTGAGAGCGAACGTGCGCACCGGTCGAGGCGGAACGGCGACGACGGCCTCGACCGATGCGCCAGCCGCCCGAAGCGACATGGCCAGAGCGGAGTCGGCCACCCGCCACCCGTGCGTCGACCCCAGCGACACGAGCAGGACGTCGGTCATCGCGAGCCAGCCTCGCAGCCGCCGCGGCGAAGCCGCTCAGCGGTGCCCTGCCATCCTCTCGCGCTCGTCATGACCGGCACCATCATCAACGTCGTCGCGATCGTCGCCGGGACCGCCGTCGGCACGCTCGCGGGCGCCCGCCTCCCCGGGGGTGTGCAGCAGCGCGTCCTCGCCGGCCTGGGGATGGTCACGCTCGTCCTCGGGATCGACAACGCGCTCGCGTGGCGCGAGGACTCGAAGACGCTGATCCTCTCGGTCATGTTCGCCGTGCTCCTCGGCGGCATCGCCGGCGAGCTCCTGCGCATCGAGGACCGGCTGAAGAACCTCGGCGACCGGCTCCAGGCGCGTTTCTCGAGCGGCGACGGCCACAGCACGATCTCCGAGGGGTTCTTCACCGCGAGCCTGCTGTTCTGCGTCGGCCCGCTCGCGGTGCTCGGGGCGATCGACGACGGGCTGCGCGGCGACACCGAGCTGCTCGTCACGAAGTCGATCCTCGACGGCCTCGCGGCGGTCGCGCTGGCCGCGGCGCTCGGCGTCGGCGTCGGCCTCGCCGCCATCTCGGTGCTCGTGCTCCAGGGCGGCATCACGCTCGCCGCCGGGCTCTTCGAGGACATCCTCACCGGCACGCCGCTCGACGCGCTGACGAGCGCGGGCGGCGTCCTCATCATCGGGATCGCGCTGAAGCTGCTCGAGATCAAGGACGTCAAGGTCGGCAACTACCTGCCGGCGCTCCTCTTCGCGCCGCTGATCGCCGCACTAGCCGAAGCCCTGTGACGCGTGGCCGCCGACGCGGCGGAAGCCCGGCGTGCGGACGAGCTGCATCGGCTTGAAAGGCGACGTGCGCTCGACGAAGAACGCCGCGCCGTCGCGTTCCTCGATCGCCGTCACCGCCGCGTCCTGACGGCGCCAGTACAGCGCGAGGACGAGCGCGAAGCCCGCCGCGGTCGCCGGCACCTGCGGCGAGAGGAACGCGATCGCGCCGCTGACGATCATCGCCACCATGAGCGGCCACAGGCGGTTGACCAGCACGGCGCCCGGCTTGCCCTGATCGGGCAGCGTCGTCGTCGAGCGCGCGTCGGCGAGCAGGCGGGCGATCGGCGGCGTCGTCTCCGCGCGGCGCCCGAGCGCGATCCCGAGGATCGCGGCGATCGCCCACCACGCCGCGCAGAACACGAGCAGCGTCGTGTCCTCGTCGGCCGCCGCTCCCGCGATGGCCACAGCGCCGAGCGCCGTCGCCGCGGCGGCGCACGCGAGCACCGTCGTCTTGAGGAAGTCGACGAACCGCAAGGGCTACGCGGACTCGCCGAGCGCGGACAGCATCTGGCGAACGCCCCGCGTGCCGTCGACGAGCACGTCGGCCGCGGCGGCGAGCTCGGGCGGCGTCTCCTCGGACCGCACGCCCACGCAGACCGCCCGGGCGAGCCGCCCGCCCTCGACGAGGTCGCGCAGCCCGCGGAACGCGTCGATGTCCGTGCGGTCGTCGCCGACGTAGAGCGCCGCGTCGAGGTCGGTGTCGCGCAGCAGCCAGTGGATCCCGCGGCCCTTGTCGAGCGCGACCGGCGGCCGCAGCTCGAGCACCTTGCGGCCCCAGTGCGTGGCCAGGCCGGCGGCCTCGGCGCGCGCGGCGACGCCCTTGATCAGCGCTTCGGCGGCGTCCTCGTCCGGCGTCCCGCGCCAGTGGAACGCGACGATCGGGCCCTTGTCCTCGCCGCGCACGCGCAGCCGGCGCAGCTCGCCGTCCTCCCAGGCGGCGTCGGCGCACTGGTGCACGCGGCGCTGCCAGGCGCCCGCGTCGCGGTCGAGCTCGATCTGGGTGGTTCCCGGGCGCAGCAGCTCGGCGCCGTGGTTGCCGAGGTAGGCGATCGACCCGATCGAGACGATCTGCCGCGCGGTCGCCGCGCGCCGGCCGCTGACGCACGCGACGCACCCGTACCGGCCGGCCACCGCGATGAGCAGGGTGCGCGTGACCTCGGGCACCTGGGCGTCGTCGGCGTGCCGGACGATCGGCGCGAGCGTCCCGTCGACGTCGAGCAGGATCGCCGTGCGCGCGGGGTCGGCACGCAGGGGGGCGAGCGCCTCGCTGAGCGGCGTGGCGGGGGCGGGTGGCACGCGCCGTAGTATGGCGCCCATGGACCGGCGCCGGGTGGCGATCCTCGCGGCGATCGGGACGGCGGGCGGCGCCTTCAGCGGGCTGTTCGGGATCGGCGGCGGCGTCGTCATGGTGCCCCTGCTGATCCTGTGGCTCGGGTACGAGGAGCGGACCGCGACGGGCACCTCCCTCGCGGCGATCGCGCTCATCGCCGGCACCGCCGCCGCGATCCAGGCCGCCTACGGCAACGTGCACGTCGACGACGGGCTGCTCGTCGGGATCCCGGCGGTCGGCGGCGTGCTGTTCGGGACGTGGCTGCAGCAACGGGTCCCGGTGCGGTGGATCTCCGGGCTGTTCGCCGTGCTGCTCGTGGCGACCGCTGTCGAGCTGATCATCCCGTGACGGGCGCGATCCTCGTCGGCATCGCCGCGGGCGTCGTGGCCGGGATGCTCGGCGTGGGCGGCGGGACGCTGTTCGTCCCGGGCCTCGTGCTCTTCCTCGGGCTGTCCCATCTCGAGGCGGAGGCGACGTCGCTGCTGGCCATCGTCCCGGTCGCGCTCGTGGGCGCGTGGCGCCAGCGGGCCTACGGCAACGTCGAGCTGCGCGACGCGCTCGCGCTCGGGGTCCTGGCGGTGTTCGGCGCGCTTGGCGGCGTCGTGGTCGCCAACGCGGTGCCCGAGCGCGCGCTCGAGATCGGCTTCGCCGGCCTGCTCCTCTTCGTCGCCTTCCAGCTGGCGCGCCGGGCCATGACGCCCGACCCGGGGTGACTACCGTGAGCGTCGTGCCCACCGCTCCCGTCGCCGCGCTGTCGCTCATCGCCGGGTTCGGCGTCGCCCAGGCCACCGGCGTCCGCCCGCTCGGCGGGATCGTGCTCGCGGTCGCGCTGGGCTGGTGCGCGCTGCGCTGGCGACGCGGCGTCGGCGCCGCCCGTGCGGTGGCACTCGTCGCGCTCTACCTGGCCGCCTTCGCGGCCTCGCACGTGCTCGCCGACGCGCTCGGCACGTGGGGATCGGTCCTGCTCGTCGCGACGGTCGTCGGCGTCGCGGCGTGGCTCGGCGCGGACCGCCCGTCGGCGTTGCGCGACTCCTCCGCTCAGGCGTAGACTCCCGCTCATGCGGGGCGAGGAGAAGCGCTGGCACAGCGAGCTGAGGGCCGTCCTCGCGGCGGTCGCCGTCCTGGCGCTGCTGTGCGTCGCCCTGATCGCCCAGGCCCTCGTGAGCACCGGGGCGATGATGGCGATCCTCGGCGTCGGCCTGGTCGTCGGGCTGCTGATCAAGTACGCGCCCGGCGCCTCACGGCACCCGCGAACGCACTAGGGCACTACACCCGCCCCACGCCATGGCCGGCGTGGCCGCGCTTGCCCTCGCGCGAGCGGCGGACGAGGTAGACGAGCCCGACGGTCACGAGGACCGCGACGACGATGCCGCCGCCCTGCGCCTTGCCGCCGCTGATCACGCGGTAGAGAAGACCGGCGATGAACGAGCCGGCGATGCCGATGCCGATCGTCTGCGGGATCGACATGGGATCGCGACCGGGGAGCAGGAGTCGCGCGAGCGCCCCGACGATCAGGCCGGTGAACAGGAGCGAGATGAGATAACCGATGAGGCTCATGGAGCGGGGCTACCCCGGCATCGGCTGCGGCGCGTGGCCGGGGTGCGCGAGCAACTCGGCGCGCCCGGTTCCGTTTGTCGGGTGGGCCGTTCGGAAACAACGCGCGAGAGACTCCGAGTACGGGGCCCCGAACCCGATCACCGGAGGATCGCATGACCGTCGACCAACTCTCGCCCGCGCAGGCCGTCACGCCCCGGGCTCCCGACTGGCGCGTCGTACTCGCGCCGTACGCCCGGGCCGACGTCCGCAAGAGCCTGCTGGACCTCGGCACGTCGGTCGTCCCGTACCTCGTCTGCTTTGCGGCGATGGTCGCCCTCCTTGATGTCTCGTACCTGCTCGTCCTCCTCGTGGCGATCCCCGGAGCGGGCTTCCTCGTCCGCACGTTCATCCTCTTCCACGACTGCACGCACGGCTCGTTCCTGCCGTCCAAGGCGGCGAACCGCCGGCTCGGCAGCGTGCTCGGGCTGTTCGTCTTCGCGAACTTCGCCGCCTGGAAGCACAACCACCAGATCCATCACGCCACGGCGGGCGACCTCGACCGGCGCGGGATCGGCGACCTGCCGACGATGACCGTCGCCGAGTACCGCGCCGCCTCGCGCGGCGAGCGCTTTGCGTATCGACTGATCCGCACGCCGGTCGTGCTGTTCGGCCTCGGCCCGATCTGGTCGATGCTGATCCAGCCCCGCCTCGTCTCGCGCGACGCGCGCCCGCGCATCCGCCGCGCCGCGCACCTGACGAACCTCGCGCTCTTCGTCGTCCTCGCCGCGGTCTGTCTGCTCATCGGTCCGATGACGTTCCTGCTCGTGCAGGCCCCGCTCTTCTTCATGGCGGGCGCGACGGGCATCTGGCTCTTCTACGTCCAGCACCAGTTCGAGGACGCCTACTGGGAGAGCGGCGAGCGCTGGAGCTACGCGGACGCGGCGCTCAAGGGCAGCTCCTACCTGCGGCTGCCGAAGGTCCTCCAGTTCTTCACGGGCAACATCGGCCTGCACCACGTCCACCACCTCAGCGCGCGCATCCCGAACTACCACCTCCAGCGCGCGCACGACGACAACGAGATCTTCCACGGCGTGCCCGAGCTGTCCCTCTGGGACGCGCTCAAGACCGTCCGCCTGAAGCTGATCGATGAGGAGAGCGGACGGCTCGTCACCTGGCGCGAGGCCGGCGTGCACTGACCGTCTCGCGCTAGAATTGATCACATGATCAATTCTGCGGCGCGGATGAAGATCGTGGTCCCAGGCGGGTCCGGCCAGGTCGGAGCGGTCCTCGCGCGGTCCTTCGCGCCCGCCGGCCACGAGGTCGTGGTGCTCAGCCGGTCGGGCAAGGCTCCGCCCGGCGCGCGCGGGGTCGCCTGGGACGGCAGGACCGCCGGACCGTGGGCGGTGGAGCTCGACGGCGCCGACGTCGTGATCAACCTCGCCGGGCGCAGCGTCGACTGCCGCTACGGGGAGGTGAACCGCCGCGAGATCATGGACTCCCGCGTCGACTCGACGCACGCGGTGGGCGAGGCGATCGCCGAGGCCTCCGCGCCACCGGGCACCTGGCTGCAGATGAGCACGGCGACGATCTACGCGCATCGCTTCGACGCGCCGAACGACGAGCGGACCGGGATCCTCGGCGGCGACGAGCCCGACGCCCCCGACACGTGGCGCTTCAGCATCGACGTGGCGCGCGCCTGGGAGCGCGCCGCGCTCGACGCACCGCTGCCGTCGCGGACGCGGCTCGTGCTGCTGCGCTCGGCGATGGTGATGAGCCCGGACCGCGGCGGCGTGTTCGACACGCTCCTGCGGCTCGTCCGGCTACGCCTCGGAGGCGCCGCGGCCGGCGGGCGCCAGTACCTGTCCTGGGTCCACCAGGAGGACTTCACGCGCGCGATCGGCTGGCTCGTCGAGCACGAGGACGTCACCGGCGCGGTGAACCTCGCCTCGCCGCACCCGCTGCCCCACCGCGACTTCATGCGCACACTGCGCGAGGCCTGGGGAACGCGGGTCGGCCTCCCCGCGACCCGCCCGATGCTCGAGCTCGGAGCACTGCTGCTCCGAACCGAGACCGAGCTCGTCCTCAAGAGCCGCCGCGTCACCCCCGGCGTGCTGACCGAAGGCGGCTTCGCGTTCGAGCACCCGACGTGGCCGGCGGCCGCACGAGACCTCGTCCGCGCGTGGCGAGCAGGCACCGCCTGATCGTCGCCTTCACCACCGTCGCGGCAGCACGGCCTTGTCGTTGGTCGTGGGGAAGGACTCCGGCGGGAAGCACGGCGGAACCAGAGGCGTGAGCCCGGGGACGGCGTCGCAGAAATCGGGCGCGCGCCTCACGCATCGCCCGAAGGTACTCCTGATCACTCGGGCGGGTGTCGGCGGGCGGAGCGAGGCGGCGAAGGAATCGAACCTTCCAAGCGCGGGGTTGCCGCGCCCTGCCGGTTTTGAAGACCGGATCGGCCACCAGGCCGGTGCCGCCCCGCCGCGGAGCCTACGAGAGCGGCCGTCTGACAAGACTCGTACTTTTCTCAGCCGCTTGTCCTTTGGTCGAGCGTCGTTGTGGGCTTGTATGAAGCTCACGAAGACCGCCGGGTCCGCACGCAAGACAAAGGGAGGACTCATGGTCGCCGCCCTCACCGCCGCAGCCATCCTCGCTCCTGCCGGAGCGGCGCCCGCCGAGGCGAGCTGCACGACCGTCATCGTCCTCGGGCAGAAGACCTGCCTCGAGTCGATCCCGTGCCAGCTGCGCGACAACGTCGCGTCGCAGGACCCGAAGGTCCAGGCGATCGTCGCCAAGTACGGCGCCTACGACTGCGTCCAGTGATGCGCCGCGCGATCATCGCCCTGGCGGCCGTCGCCGCCTTCGTTCCCGCCGCGTCCGCGCAGGCCGCCGACGTCCAGCAGGACATCTGCGTCACCACCTGGCACCACATCGGCGAGGTGTGCACGAGCCAGCTCGACGACTACGCGAAGGCGATCGCCACGTGCGTCGCGACCCGCGAGGACAAGCTCTCGTGCGTCCCGAACATCGGCCAGCGCACGACCGCGACGAGCCGGAGCTGCTCGCAGCCGTTCGAGGGCTCACCCTGCCTGGAGAACGTCGTCTGCGACGCGGTCGGCAACGTCGTCCAGCGGCTCGAGCGCTACGGGGTCGACCCGTCGCTCGTCAACTGCATCCACTGAGAGCGCTAACGCTCGAAGCGGCCGGCACGTTCCCGCTCGCGCGGGAACACCGGCCGGGCGACGACGCGGCCGCGGGCGAGCGCGGCGTCGCGCTCCGCCTCGTCGCGATCCTCGTAGACCGCGCACTGGGGTCCGCGCTCGTCGAGCCACAGGACCACGTAGACCTCTTCGTCGGGCATGGTCGCAACGCCATACCCGGAAACGGCGAAGATCAAGACAAGCCGTGCTCGAGCGCGCCCTTGATCGAGGCGTCGAGCGCGTTGATGCGGTAGAGCGCCAGCGCTTCGGCCGACGCGAAGCGGCGCGCGGGCGCCCGGTCGGCCCCGTGGTGCGTGAGCACGCAGTGCGACAGCGCGAGCCACTCCTCGCGCGGCAGCGATCGCGAGCGCTCGCGCAGCATCTCGAGCCCGAGCTCGACGTGCCCGAGCATGCGGCCCTCGTCGGAGACCGCGATCTCGGCGCCGTAGGTGAACTCGCGCGTCTTGCCGAGATCGTGCACCAGAGCCGCGGTGATCAGCAGGTCGCTGTTGAGCCGCACGTGCAGCGCGCACGTCTCGACGGCAAGCTGCGCAACGGCCACCGTGTGCTCGATGAGTCCACCGAGGTAGGCGTGGTGCCCGTCGCGCGTGCAGGGCGCGCGGCGCCACTCTGCACGCAGCCGCTCGTCTCCGAGCAGCCCTTCGAGCAGCGCCGCATACCCCCTGCCGTGCACCTCGCGAGCGAGGTGCTCGAGGAACCCGTCGAGCTCCTCCATGTCCCGGTACGCCACGGGGAGGAACGAAGATGGATCCGCCTCGGCATCTGACGCCTTCGCGATATCCGACAGCTCGACCTGCAGCTCGTCGCGGAAGCGCTCGACGCGCCCGCGCACCCGCACGAGGTCGCCACGCTCGAAGCGTCCCGCGAGGACGTCGGCGTCGCGGAACGCACGCGCCGCGACGCGCCCGGTGGAGTCGCGCAGCTCGACCGCGAGGTACGGCGCGCCGGTGCGCGCCGTGAGCCGGTCCTTGCGGGTGCAGGCGTAGACGCCGGCCACCTCCTGGCCGGGTCGCAGGGTGGCGACGGTCGAGCTCATCGCGGCCCATCTTCTACGCTGGACCGGATGCCGCCGCTGGAATGGGAGAGCCGTCCGGATGGCCTCCGGGCCCCCGCGCTCGTGTGTGCGTTCAAGGGCTGGAACGACGCCGGCGACGCCGCGTCGGCCGCGCTCTCCTTCATCGGATCGTCGTTGGGCGCGACGCGCTTCGCCCGGATCGACCCCGAGGAGTTCTTCGACTTCCAGGCCACGCGCCCGAAGACCTCGATCACCGAGGGCCACACGCGGGAGATCTCCTGGCCCGAGGTCGAGGTCTACGCCGCGCGCATCCCGCGCGCGCCCCGAGACCTCATCCTGCTGAGCGGCAGCGAGCCGAGCATGCGCTGGCAGACGTTCTGCCGGCTCATCATCGACCTCGCCGAGGCGCTCGGGACGCAGATGGTCGTCTCGCTCGGCGCGCTGCTCGCCGACGTGCCGCACTCGCGCCCGGTGTCGATCACCGGCCTGTCGAGCGACCAGGGGCTCGTCGAGCGACTGGGCCTCCAGCCCGCGACCTACGAGGGCCCGACCGGGATCGTCGGCGTGCTCCACGACGCGTGCCACCGCGCCGGCCTGCCCAGCGCCAGCCTGTGGGCGAGCGTGCCGCACTACGTCGCCGCGGCACCCAACCCGAAGGCGGCGCTCGCGCTCGTGCGCAAGCTCGAGCAGCTCGTCGGCGTCTCGGTCGACGCGGGCGAGCTCGAGTCCGCCGCAGCCGACTACGAGCGTCAGGTCGGCCTCGCGGTCCAGAGCGACCCCGACGTGCAGGCCTTCGTCGAGCGCCTCGAGCAGGCGGTCGAGGAGGAGGAGCAGTCGAGCGGCGCCGGCCCCGCCGACCTCCCGTCGGGCGACGTGCTCGCTCGCGAGTTCCAGCGCTTCCTGCGCCAGCGCGGCTCCGAGCCGCCCCGCTAGGCCAGCGACTTCAGCTCGCCGGCGCGGATCCCGCGCTTGGCGCCCATCCGCGCGAGCGGCGGGAAGATGAGCTTCTGGACCGGGCGCGGCGGCGACGGGAACCCGAAGATCACCATGTCGGTGTAGCTCTCGACGAGCACCGCGGCCTCGAGCAGGCCGTTCGGCTTCGGCAGGCCGAGCTTGTGGAGCTTGCCCGCGCGCGACATGCCCGCGGCGTCCTCGAGGAACCGCTGCAGCGACTGCGCCGGCGTCGCGCGGCACTCGATGCGCGTGGGGACGTCGCCGCGGTTGCGGAACGCGTGGCGCGTGCCCGCAGGGATGACGGCCTCCTCGCCCGGTCCCGCCTCCGTCCACGTCCGCCCGCTGAGGAACTGACAGCGGCCCTCGTGGACGACGAAGCGCTCCTCCATCGACGGGTGCACGTGCGGCGACACGCCGCCGCCCGGCTCCACGACGGTCTCGACGTGCTGCACGTCGCCGTCACGCCAGAACCGGTGCCGCATCTGGAACACCGGATCCACCACCCAGGACTCGTTCATCGGTCGCCTCCGCGCTCTAACCTAGTCAGGACTAGGAACGTACCTATCGGCCATTAGGTTTGTCAAAGCGCCAGCGTCTCTCCGCCCCCGAACGGCGCGAGCTCATCGAGCTCGCGGCCATCGGCGTGTTCGCCGAGCGCGGCTTCCGCGGCGCTTCGATGGACGAGATCGCCAAGCGGTCGGGCGTCTCCGTGCCGGTCGTCTACGACCACTTCGCGTCGAAGCTCGATCTCTACCGGCGGCTGCTCGAGCGCAGCCGCAACGCGCTGCTCGAGATGTGGGGCGCGCACCTCTTCGGCGACGACCCGGCCGAGGAGCGCATCCCGCGCGCGATCGACGCGTGGGCCCGGTTCGTCGAGGACAACCGCGACGCGGCACGGATGTACTTCCGCGAGGCGGCGGGCGACGCCGAGGCCGACGCCGTCCACAAGGAGATCCGCGAGCAGGCGCGCGTCGCGCTCGGCGTGCTCCTCGGCCGGCTCGTCGACGAGCCGCGCGATCAGGAGCAGCTCGAGATGAGCGGCGAGGTGATCCGCGCCGGGCTCGTGGGCCTGGCGATCTGGTGGCACGAGCACCCGCACGTCCCGCGCGAGGAGATCGTGCGCACGGCGCTCGACGTGCTCTGGAGCGGCTACCTGCGCGAGGCGACCTAGCGCTCGGCCGCCGGGCAGACGATCCGGTAGTCGCACATCGAGCACGCGGCGTAGGACGGCGTCGGCTCGAAGCCCTGGCCGAGGATCCCCTCGGCGACGCTGAAGACCGTCTCGCTCACCCATTCGCGGTCGACCGCTCCCGGCGGCAGCGGCACCTTCTCGTCGTCGAGGACGTAGTGGTAGGACTGCTGCGAGGCGTCGAGGTCCCACGCCTCGCGGGCGGCGAGCGCGTAGACGGCGAGCTGCACGTCGTCGCGCAGCTGAGCCGCGGTCTTCGGGCGGCCGGTCTTGTAGTCGATGAGCTCGTGCGACCCGTCGGGCAGGCGGTCGACGCGGTCGACGCGCCCGCGCAGCAGGTGCGGCCCGAGCTTGAACGAGAACGCGCGCTCGAACCACACCGGCTCGCCGTCCTCGCGGCGCCAGCGGTCGAGGTAGCGCTCGAACGACGCGGTCGCCTTCGCGTGGAGCTGGCGCTCCTGGTCGGTGTCGCCGAACCCGCTGCGCCGCCAGCCGGACTCCAACAGCTCGAGCATCTCGTCGCTCGTGCTCATGCCACCGACGTGGAAGCGCTCCAGGACCTGGTGCACGACGATCCCGAAGCGCTGGTTGATCGTCGGCTCCTGCGGGATCCGGAACACGCGCGCGAACTTGTACTTCAGCGGGCACGTCCGGTAGGTCTCGATGTCCGAGGCGCTGAGCATCAGGCCGTCGCCGCGCTTGGGGAGGAACGGCTCGAGCGACGGCTCCGACTTGCGCGCGACAGCGGCGGCCCGGGCGCGTTCGTCCTGCTCTGCTTCGAGCAGCGCGTCGTCGAGGGCGCTCGACTCGAGGATCTCCCGCTGGTGCGCGGTGACCGACGACAGGATCCGCGCGTTGACGTTGGGCAGCGCGTCGGCGACGGTGTGGCCGGCGGGCCGTTCGAGCAGCGCCGCGAGCTTGACGAGCTCGAGGTACCGCGCGACCGCGTGCGACAGGTCGAGGTCGGTGTCGAAGCGCAGCTCGCCCAGGCGCGTCCCGACCCGCGGCAGCTCCTCGAGCAGCTCGTCGCGCAGCTCGCGGAACGTCGCGTGGAGCGTCTCGTCGGGCCCGAAGAGCTGCTCCTCCTGCGTCTCCCACGCGCCCGCGATCGCGACGCGCGCCTCCTCGAGGAACGGCGACGGGGCCTGCGGCGACCCGCGGTCGGAGACCTCCGCGTACGACAGCACGAGCCCGCGCCGCGCGCGGGTCATCGCGACGTGCAGCAGCCGGCGCATCTCGGCGATGTGCGCGGCGCGCGAGTCCGGCGGCAGCTGCTCGCGCAGCAGGGAGTCGGGCAGCGGCTCGTACGCCGCGCGGCGCGCGCCCGGCATCCGCGCGCTGTGCAGGCCGAGCACGAAGACGTGGTCGAACTCCATCCCCTTCGCCGCGCGCATCGTCGAAACGGCGACCGACCGCACGTGCGCCGACGGTGCCGCCTCCTCCTCGCGCAGCCCGGCCTCGGCGACCGCGGCGATCGACCGTGCGAACTCGCGCGGCGTCGCCTGCGGGCGGCGGCGCACGAACGAGGCGGCGAGCTCGGCGAGGCGGGCGAGGTTCTGCAGCCGCTCGACGACGTCGGCCGACGCGCTGAAGAGCTGCTGGCGTCGCAGGCCGAGCCGCTCGACGAGCCGGTGCACGAAGAGGTCCGGCCGCGTCGTGTCGAGCTGCGCCATGGCCTGGCGGTGGAGCTTGAGGAAGATGACGATCCGGTCGCGCGCCTCGGGCGGCAGCTGCGGCGACTCGAGCGCGGCCTGCAGCGCGCTGACCATGTCGAGCTTGCGCCGCCGCGCGATCTGGATGCAGCGCGCGAGGTCGGCCGAGCGCAGCTCGACCGGCGGCCGCGCGAGCGCGCGGACGGCCGCCCCCGCGTCACCCGGGTCGGCGAGCAGGCGCAGCCACGCCAGCACGTCGCGGACCTCCGCGCGCTGGAAGAACGCCGCCGCCCCTATGACGCGGTACGGCACCGCGCGCTCCTCCAGCGCCACGCCGACCGCCTGACCCTCGTTGCGCACCGACCGCACGAGCACGGCGATCCGCCCGGGGCCCTCGCCCTCGCGGATCAGCCGCTCGATCTCCGCCGCCACGCCGAGCCGGTCGCCGACCGGCTCGACGACCGCGCCGGCCGCGACGAGGATCTGCTCGCGTGAGCGGAACGACCGCTCGAGCGCCACGACCGTCGCGTCCGGGCGCCGGGCGGTGAACTCGCGCAGGTTCTTCGTCGCCGCCCCGCGGAAGCGCGACACCGACCCGTCGTCGTCGCCCGCCGCGGTGAGGCGGCCGTGCGCGCCGCAGCCGCCGAGGACCTCGAGGTGGGCGAGGTCGAGGTCCTGGTACTCGTCGACGAGCACGTGGCGGAAGCGCTCGCACAGCACCGGCGTCTTCTGCAGCAGCGCGATCGTCCGCATCGCCAGGTCGCCGGTGTCGAGCGTGCCCTCCTCGACGAGCAGCCGGTCGTGGTCGGCGTACAGCTGGGCGAACTCCTGCTCGCGCTCGCCCGCCTCGCCCTCCAGCCCGGCGGCCCACGCGCCGTACGCCTCGGCGGTCACCAGCTCGAGCTTGCAGCGGTCGATGCGCTCGAGCACCGCGCCGAGCAGCCGGGCGGGATTGCCGAGGAAGTCGTGGCGGCGCAGCGTGAGCTGCTCCATGCGGTCGAGCAGGAGCGCCAAGCGGTCAGCGGCCGACGCGGGGACGAAGAACGGGTCGATGCCGGCGGCCGCCGCGTGCTCGCGCAAGACCCGCGCGCAGAGGTCCGGGACGGTCAGGACGCTCAGCTCGCCGTACGGCGGCTCGAGCGTGTCCTCGAGCTGGCGGCGCAGGACGTCGGCGGCGGCGTGCGAGCCGCAGACGAGCAGGACGTCCTCGGCCGGCACGCCCTGGTCGACGAGCCAGGCGAAGCGCTCGATGAGCACCCGGGTCTTGCCCGTCCCCGGGCCGCCCAGGACCAGCAGCGGCCCGCCCTCGTGGGTCACCGCGCGGCGCTGGGCTGCGGTCAGCTGGTCGAGTCGCGGCGGCACCCGCCTATCGTATGGGCGAGTGGCGAATTCACAGGCAGCGCTGGAGGCGGACTGGCTCGGCGCATGCCGACGGGCGACCGAGGGCCTGCGCGGCGTCCTCTCGGACCATCCGACCAGCCACGAGCGCGTGGAGGAGACCGGCGAGCGCGGAGAGGGCGGCGATCGCACGCTGGTCATCGACCAGGCCGCCGAGGACGGGATCTTCGCCGAGCTCGAGGGCCTGCACGACGGCGGCGCGCGCTTCAGCGCGCTGTCGGAGGAGCGCGGCTCCGTGGACTTCGGCGACGACGGCATCCTCGTGGTCATCGACCCGATCGACGGCTCGACGAACGCCAAGCGCGGGCTGCCGCACATCGGCATCTCGATCGCCGTCGCCGACGGCCCGACGATGGCCGACGTGCAGTTCGGCTTCGTCGCCGACCTGAGCACGGGCGAGGAGTGGGTCGCGCGCCGAGGCGCCGGCGTCCTGTTCAACGGTGAGCCGCTGCATCAGCCGGCCCCGCCCGAGCGCCGCACGAAGAACGGCAAGCTCGAGGTCGTCGCGATCGAGCAGGCCGATCCGCAGTGGCTCGTCCCCGCCGCCGGCCGGCTGGCCGAGCACGTCCACCGGCTGCGCATCATGGGGTCGATCGCAATCTCGCTGTGCCAGGTGGCGAGCTCGCGCGTCGACGGGATGGTCGCGCTGTGGCGCACCCGCTCGGTCGACTGCGCCGCCGCGCAGCTCGTCGTGCGCGAGAGCGGCGGCCACGTCGCCTTTCCCGGCTTCGCGGACGGTCCGCTGGCCGCACCGCTGGACTGCGAGCCGCGCGCGCCGATCGTCGCCGCGCGAACCGAGCAGGGGCTCGCAGAGCTGACCACCGTCGTCGACTGGCAGGACGCATGATCGATTGGACCATCGCTTCGAAGATCGGCGCCTACGTCGCGGGCGACCCGCC
>CADCVT010000067.1 GCA_902806215.1 uncultured Solirubrobacteraceae bacterium
CCGTCGCGCCCTCGGCGCCGCCGACGTCCTCTCGACGTGCGCCGCGCTCCTCCTGTGCACCTCGGTCCTCGGGGACGACCAGCTGCGTCCGGCGACGTTCCTCGCGCTGCCGCTCATCGTCTTCGCGAGCAAGATGCACGGTCTCTACGACCGCGACGAGCTGCTCCTTCGCAAGACGACGATGGAGGAGGCGCCTCAGCTCTTCCAGCTCGCCACGCTGTACACCCTGGTCTTCTGGCTCCTCGACGGCGTGCTCCTCAACGGGCACCTCGGCGACGTCCAGGTGCTTGCCCTCTGGGTGGCCCTCTTCTCGTGCACGCTGTTGGGCCGGCGCCTGGCGCGGATGGTCGTCCAGCGCCATGTCGCGGCAGAGCGCCTCCTGTACATCGGCGACGCCGCGGGCTACGACCGCCTCCGCCGCGCGCTCGCCGGCGGCGACGTCAAGGCGGAACTGGTCGGCCGGATGTCGCTGCAGCGCGTCGCGCCGCGGGGCGAGCGGTGTGCCGGGGACGAGGATCTTCGCGCGCTCATCTCGTGGACCGACGCCCACCGGGTGATCATCGACCCGCAGACGCTGCCGCCCCAGGAGATGCTCGACTTCGTGCGGGCTGCCAAGAGCCTCGGGGTCCGCGTCAGCCTCCTGCCGCGGGTGCTGGACGTCGTCGGGACGTCGGTCGTGTTCGATCACGTCGAGGGCATGACCCTCCTCGGCGTGCGGCGCTTCGGTCTGTCGCGCTCGTCGCGCGCGGTGAAGCGGACGTTCGACCTGGTTGGCGCCGGGCTGGGCCTCCTGGTCATCATGCCGGTGCTGGCCGTCATCGCGGCCGCCATCAAGCTCGAGAGCCGCGGCCCCGTGCTCTTCCGTCAGACCAGGGTCGGACGCGACGGAGAGCACTTCCGCATCTGCAAGTTCCGCACGATGTGCGCGGACGCCGAGGACCGCAAGGCGGAGCTCGCCGAGCTGAACGAGTGCGAGGGCGGCCTGTTCAAGATCGCTTCCGATCCGCGCGTCACGCGGGTCGGGCGTCTGCTTCGCAAGACGTCGCTCGACGAGCTGCCGCAGCTGTTCAACGTCATGGCGGGCTCGATGAGCCTCGTCGGCCCTCGGCCGCTCATCCTCGACGAGGACGAGCAGATCACCGGCTACGACCGGGGCCGGCTCCAGCTCACCCCGGGCATGACCGGTCACTGGCAGATCCTCGGGTCGGCGCGGGTGCCGCTGCCCGAGATGGTGAAGATCGACTACCTCTACGTCGCCGGATGGTCGCTGTGGAGCGACCTCAAGATCCTCCTGCGCACCGTGCCGTACATGCTGTCGCGGCGCGGCATGTAAGAAATCGCACGTTCCGTCCGGAGATAGCGGCATCATCGCGTCACGTTCCGTCCCGTCGGGGTAGGAAGTGAGAGCCATGCAGCTGCTCGTGGTCACCGCGCTCGTCCTCTGGGCGTCCGGCGTGCTCATAGTGGTCGCCATCTGCCGCGCTGCCGCGATCGGAGACCGTGCGACGCGGCCGTCCGGATCGCCGGCGTACCGTGACGCGCGGTTCGCGCGAGGTTCGGACTGCGTCGGGATCGCGCCCCGGTGCTCCGCCGCGCGGCAGCACAAGCCCGTCATCTAGCCTCCAGCGCAATGCGCGCGCTTGTCACCGGCGGAGCCGGCTTCATCGGATCGAATCTCGTCGACCTCCTGCTCGACCGCGGTGACGAGGTCGTCGTTCTCGACGACCTCTCCAGCGGCAAGGAGGCGAATCTCGCCGGCGCGCTCGAGCGCGGGGCGGTGCTCCACCGCGCGGACATCCGCGACGCGGACGCGGTGAACGCGGTCGTCGCGGAGGCCGAGCCCGAGGTCGTCTTCCACCTCGCCGCGCAGATCGACGTGCGCGTCTCGGTCGACCGGCCCGCCTACGACGCGCGCACCAACGTCGAGGGGAGCGTGAACGTGCTCGAGGCGGCGCGGGTCGCGGGCGCGCGGCGCTTCGTGTTCTCGTCGACCGGCGGTGCGATCTACGGCGAGACCGAGGAGGTCCCGACGCCGGAGACGCACGTCGCGCAGCCGATGGCGGGCTACGGCACGTCGAAGCTCTGCGCCGAGCAGTACCTCGGTCTCTACGAGCGCCTGCACGGCCTCTCGACGGTCGCGCTGCGCTTCGGCAACGTCTACGGGCCGCGGCAGGACCCGCACGGCGAGGCCGGCGTCATCGCGATCTTCTGCGGCAAGCTCGCGACCGGCGGTCGTCCGAAGGTCTTCGGCGACGGCACACAGACGCGCGACTACATCTACGTCGGCGATCTCGTCGAGGCGATCGCGGCGGCGGGCGATGCCGACGCGACAGGCGCGATCAACATCGGGACCGAGCAGGAGACGACGATCCTCGAGCTCATCGACGCGCTGCGCGCGGCGGGCGACGTGAAGGAGGGCGAGTTCGAGCCGGAGTTCGCCGAGGCGCGCCTCGGCGAGATCCAGCGCAGCTGCCTGAAGGTCTCGCACGCGCGCGAGGTGCTCGGGTGGGAGCCCAAGGTCGACGTGCGTGAGGGTGTCGCGAGGACCCTTGCCTCGGTGCCCGCGCCGTCGGCGTGACGCCGACGGCCCTCGTCACGGGGGTCACCGGCCAGGACGGCTCGTACCTGGCCGAGCTGCTGCTCGCCGACGGGCACGACGTCGTCGGGCTGGTCCGGCCGGGCAGCGACCGGTGGGTCCCGGACGGCGTCCGGCTGGTCGAGGGCGACGTCCGCGATCCCGAGCGCCTCGACGTGGTCATCCGCGACGTCGCGCCGGACGAGCTCTACCACCTGGCCGCGCCGACGTTCGTCCCCGCCTCGTGGGAGGACCCGGAGGGCACGCTCGACGCGATCGCCGGCGCGACCGCGACGGTGCTGATGGCGTCGCGGGAGATTGGCGCGAGGGTTGTGGTGCCCGCCTCGCCGGAGATCTTCGGCGACTGCGGCGTGTGGCCACAGAACGAGGACTCCCCGCGCCGCCCTCGGTCGCCGTACGGCGTCGCGAAGCTCGCCGCGCACGAGCTCGTCCGCGTCATGCGCGAGCGCTACGACCTGCACGCCTCGTCGGTCATCACCTACAACCACGAGTCGCCCCGGCGGCCGGCGCGGTTCGTCACGCGCAAGGTCACGCGCGGCGCGGCGGCGATCGCGCTCGGCCGCGAGCAGGAGCTCGTGCTCGGCGACCTCGACGCGATCCGCGACTGGTCGCACGCGCGCGACGTCGTGCGCGGCATGGTCCTCGCGGCCCGCCACGACGAGCCCGGCGACTACGTCCTGGCGAGCGGGCAGGCGCGCACGGTCCGAGACCTCGTCGACGCCGCGTTCGGCGCGGCCGGGATCGCGCCCGAGGGCCACGTCCGTGTCGACGAGTCGTTCGTGCGCCCGCCCGAGGGAACGCCGACGGTCGGCGACGCGACCCGCGCCCGGACCGTCCTCGGCTGGGAGCCCGAGACGAGCTTCGAGGAGCTCGTCGGCGAGATGGTCAAAGCCGACCTCGCCGCGCTGCGCGACCGCTGAGCCCGAAAACTGGGGAGGGGACTGTCCCCTCCCCAGAAGTGGGGATGCCGCGGTCGGCCGGACGTCCAGGGCGCGGCACTGCCGTCTGCCACCTGTCCATGAACCGGGGTCTTGGATCGGCTCGGTCGCCGTCCGGCCGATGGACGGGACGTGCACCGTCTGCACCTCAGCCGCCACGCCCTTCCCGCCGTCCTCGCGGTCGTCGTCGCGCTGCTCGCCCCGCTGCTCGCGGGCGGCGGCACGGTGACCGCGACGGCGGGTTCGGCCGTCGCCCGCGCCGCGGTCAACGAGCGGGTCACCGCCGTCGCCGCGCCGGACGTGCGCTTCGCCATCAACGGCGAGGCCATGACCGTCGCCCGGCAGATCGCCGAACAGCACTGGGGCACCAGCGCCTGCAACGGCGCGGTCAACCTCGTGTGGACGCAGCTCGACGACGACACGAACGCGACCGCCGCGTGGCGCAACCCCACCGACGCGTGGAACAACGCCGCCGAGAACTTCGACTGCACCATCGAGTTCAACGCCCGCTCGGACTTCGACTGGCCCAAGCTCTGCACCGTCATGACGCACGAGATCGGCCACCTCGTCGGCAACCAGCACGCCGACGCCCCCGGTCAGCTCATGTCGCCGATCTACGCCGAGCCGCTTCCGGCCTGCGCCGGCGACGAGCCCGGGGCCCCGCCGGCGCCGGCCGCGGCCGAGCCCGTCGAGGAGGAGCTCGTCGACGACGGCGAGCCCGTCGCGCTCAGCGCCGATGCCAAGCGCGCGACCAAGAAGCCTCTCAGCGCGTCGAAGAAGACGAAGAGGGCTAAGACCTCCAAGCGTTGCGCCCGCCGGTTCAGCGCGACCCGCCGCACCACGCGCTGCGCGAAGGCGTCGCGCAAGGTCGGTCGCGCCGCGCGGGCGCGTCACTAGGCCACTCTTGCGTCATGCCGGGGCCAGCCCCGGGCCTGAATGCGGCGCCAGGTACTCCGCGTGCGTACCAGTTCTCTGGACGAAAAGACGACGGATTTCGGCGTCTGAGGTCTGGACTCAAACGTGGTGCGTCGACTAGGTTCCATTTCGGCCGGGCGACGGATCTCCAGGCCGTTCACGTCATCGAGGCACGGAGCCGAAGCCATGTGCGGCATCGTCGGGTACGTCGGCAATCGGCCGGCAAGAGAGCTATTGATCGAGGGCCTCCAGCGGCTGGAGTACCGCGGGTACGACTCTGCAGGTATCACCCTCGCGGGCCCGGCAGGTCTGGAGTCCACCCGCGCGGTCGGGAACCTGAGTCACCTACGCTCGGCGGTCTCCGCCCAAGACGCCGCCGGCGAGCGCGTCGGAGCTGGTTGCCACGCGACCGTCGAAGCGCCGGCGACATCCGGGATCGGTCACACCCGGTGGGCGACCCACGGCAGTGTCACCGAACGCAACACCCATCCGCACAGCGACGACGCCGATCGTGTCCACGTCGTGGTCAACGGCATCATCGAGAACTACGTGAGCCTGCGCGCCCGCCTTCAGGCCGACGGATCCGTCTTCAGCTCGGAGACCGACGCGGAGGTCGTCGCACACCTCGTCGCCGCCGAGTACGACGGTGACCTCGCTGCCGCGGTCACCGCCACGCTCGATCAGCTGCAGGGCCACTTCGCGTTCGTCGCTCTCCATAGGGACGAACCGGACGTCCTCGTGGGCTCCCGCCGGGAGTGCCCGCTCGTCATCGGCCTCGGTGACGACGAGGCGTTCTTCGCCTCGTCCACGGCGGCGTTCGCCTCTGAGGCGCGAAAGGTGCGATACCTCGAGGACGGAGAGATCGCGATCGTGCGTGCGGGCGACGTCGAGGTGCGCGACGCGGCCGGGGAGATCGTCGCCGGACGCGAAGCCGAAGTGACCGATCTCGGGCCACAGGCCGAGAAGGGCCCCTTCGAGACGTTCATGCTCAAGGAGATCCACGAGCAGGGGGCGGCTCTCGAGGAGACGATCGGCGCCTACGTCAACGGTCCGACCATCGACTTCGGTGGCGATCTCGACGACGACCTCCTCCTGCGTGCGCGCCGCATCATTATGGTCGGGTGCGGGACGAGCTACCACGCGGCGCTCGTCGGTCGCTACGCGATCGAACAGTGGTGCCGCGTCCCCGTCGAGCTCGACGTGGCCTCCGAGTTCCGTTACCGCAACCCGGTTCTCGGGCCCGGAGACCTCGTCATCGGCATGACGCAGTCCGGAGAGACCGCGGACACCCTTGCCGCCATGAGGCTGGCTCGGAGTCAGGGGGCTCACGTCGTCGTCGTGACCAACGTCCCCGGGTCGCAGGCGACACGCGAGTGCGACGCCGCCCTCCTCACGCGTGCCGGGCTCGAGGTCGGGGTCGCGGCGACGAAGACGTTCGTCTGCCAGGTGGCTCTCATGTACCTCCTGGCGCTCCGCATC
>CADCVT010000068.1 GCA_902806215.1 uncultured Solirubrobacteraceae bacterium
AGCCGCCGCGGCCGCGGGAGCAGCGGCGGGCGAGGGCGCCGGAGCCTGCTCGTCGATGTCGCGGCACTCGGGGGTCGCGTCGGCCTTCTTGGTCAGGCCGGGAGGGCCACCGTGCGGGTGCTTGGACTGCTTGGCGTCATCGCACGCGGCGGGGACGGCCTTGTTGTCCTTGGCCTTGCCCTTGTCCTTGTCCTTGTCGGCGAGAGCCGAGGCGGGCAGCGCGAGAGCGGTCACGACAGCAGCGACGCCCATGGCGCCACGGAACAGCGAGGTCGGGTTCTCCGACATGGTGGGTCCTCCTTGACGACTGGTCTCCGGGTCCGAGCGGTAGCCGAGCTGTCTGCGTGCTGCAACAGACCTCTGGCTTTGCGCGTCCGCCTCGCAGCGGAGTTGCCCTTGTCGTCTCGGGTGAGCGCTTCGCGGCGTCCTACCGGCCAGCGCTCGATTCGGAAAGGTAGGGACCGGTTGAACGCAAGTCCAGCGATTGGACACACGTCCGATTCCGGCGATTTCCAGCGTCCATTGACGCTGGACGCTCAGTCGCGCGTCTGGGACCGCACGATCACGGTGATCACCGCGACGACGACGGCGAGCGTCACGACCTGCGCGAGGATCCGCAGGCCGACGGCCTCGCCCTCGGTGGCGTCGTTGACCGCGTTGAAGAGGAGGCCCGCCCCGAAGAAGACGACGAGCGACCAGAGCAGCGACTGCCGGTTCAACGCTCGATGACCTTCTCGCAGCGGCGGATGTGCCGGCGCTTCTCGCTCTTGAGGTTCGTGTAGACCGTGTCCTTGCCCGGCCCGCAGTCCATGTAGTCGACGCCGCTGCCGCCGGTGATCGTGTCGTTGCCACGCCCGCCGAAGATCTGGTCGCTCCCGCGCTTGCCGATGATCGTGTCGTTCCCGTCGCCGCCGCGCAGGACGTCGTCGCCGAAGCGCGTCTCCTCGATGCGGTCGTCGCCGTTGCCGCCGTAGACCTGATCGTCCCCGTCCCCGCCGAAGATCCGGTCGTTGCCCTCTCCTCCGTGGATGAGGTCGTTGTCCTGGTTGCCCTCGATGTAGTCGTTGCCCCCGAGGGCCGACAGGCGGTCGCCGCTGTCGCCGCCGAACAGCCGGTCCGCGCCCTCGGTCCCCCGGATGCGGTCCGGGCCGCGACCACCGCGCTTCGTGTCCGCGTACGCGACGGCGGAGAAGGTCAGCAGGACGGCGATGAGAGAGATGGCTCGGAGCACATGTCCGACCCTACCTACGTCGGCCGTGGAGCCGGTGGAGCATCACGCGGTCGTCCTCGGGATCCTCGTGCGAGTCGACGTGCCACAGCTTCTTGGCGATGGGGAGGAACTCGCCCGCGCCCGCGCGCCGCGGGTCGGCGAGCCACACCTCGCCGCCCGGCGCGAGCAGCCCCGGCAGCACGTCGACGAGCAGCTGCACGTTCTCGCGGGTGTAGAGGACGTCGGCCGCGAGCACGAGGTCCCACGGCTCGTCGGCGAACGTCTCGACGATCTGCCGCCAGTCGCCCACCGCCGTGTCGCCGGTCACGTCGTTGAGGTGGAGGTTGTGCGCGGCGAAGACGATCGAGTCGGTGTTGACGTCGGTCGCGAGGACATGGGCGGCGCCGGCGCGCGCGGCCGCGACGGTGGGGATGGCCAGGCCGCAGCCCAGCTCGAGCACGCGCTTGCCCTTCGGCGGCTGCGAGGCCACGAGGCGCGCGAGCGACAGGCCGCTCGGCCACGGGACGGCCCAGTACGGGGTCGGCCGCTTGTCGAACGCCTCGTTCTCGCGCAGCTCCGGCCAGTCCGAGGGTCGCGCGACGAGCACGTGGCCGCCGGGCAAGGCGACGCGTTCGACCGCGATCTCGAGCAGCGGCGGCGGCGCGGCCGGCGCGTCGGGGCCGCGCAGAGCGGCGATCTGCTCGGCGATGGAGGCGCGCAGGACGGGCGAGGCGTTCGGCCGTCCGATGTGCTGGACGTCTGCGGTCACCCGGCGAGGGTACGCGTGACGAGGTCGGCGACCTGTCGGCCGGCCAGGGTCAGCACGAGCCGGTCGCCGTCGCGGCGCAGGAGCCCATCGTCGATGAGCGCGTCCGCGGCGTTCTCGGAGGCGAGGCCGCGGTCGACGCCCTCGCGCCGGCGCACCTCGAGCATGATCCGTTCCAGGCGCCGCTGCTCGGGGCTCAGCGTCTCATGTCCGTCGACCGGGGCCTTCCCCGCCTCGAGCCGCGCCGCCCAGGCCGTCGGGTGCTTGACGTTCCACCACCGGCGCCCGTCGAGATGCCCGTGCGCGCCCGGCCCGACGGCGAGCCAGTCGGCGCCGCTCCAGTAGCCCTCGTTGTGACGGCAGCGGTCGCCGTCGGTGCGGGCCCAGTTCGACACCTCGTACCAGTCCAGGCCGGCGCCGCTCAGGGTGTCCTCGGCGATGGCGTAGCGCGCGGCGAGCGCGTCCTCCGCGGGCGCGGCGACCGCGCCGCTCCGCACGTCGGCGTGGAGCCGCGTGCCCGGCGGGACCTCGAGGTTGTACGCGCTGACGTGGTCGGGCGAGGCGGCCACGGCGGCCTCGACCGAGGCGCGCCAGTCGTCGTCGCTCTCCCCCGGCGCGCCGTAGATGAGGTCGAGCGAGACGTGGTCGAAGCCGGCGTCGCGCGCCTCGACGGCGGCCTGGGTCGCGCGGCCGGGCTCGTGGGTGCGCCCGAGGAGCCAGAGCACGTGGGCGACGCCGCTCTGCATCCCGAACGAGATCCGGGTGAAGCCGAGCTCTCGCAGCTCCGCGAGCGCGGCGGCGTCGACGCTGTCGGGGTTCGCCTCGACCGTGACCTCGGCGCCGGGCGTCAGGCCCAGCTCGTCCTCGATCGCCCGCAGGATCCGCCCGAGGTCGGCGGCCTCGAGGAGGGTCGGGGTGCCGCCGCCGAAGAACACGGTCTCCACCGGCCCGGACGCGTCGCGTGCGGCGAGCGCGACCTCGGCCGAGGCGAGCCGCGCGAACGACGAGCGCCCGGCGGAGATCGTGTACGTGTTGAAGTCGCAGTACGTGCAGCGCACGGCGCAGTACGGCACGTGCACGTAGACGCCGAGCGGCCGGGTCATCGCGGCGCGAAGTGCCCGGCGGCGCGGGTGGCGAACGCGCCGACGAGCTCGAGCGCGCGCACGTACTCGTCGCGGTTGAGGCGGTCGTCGTGCGAGAGCCGGCGCCGGGCGTCCTGCGCGGCGAGCGTGAGGAAGTCGCGCGCCAGGACCCGCGTCTGCTGCGGCTGGGCGATGCAGCCGGCGGCGAAGTCGGCGTTGGTCTCGAGCTCGCGGTCGTCGCCCGTCTGGGCCACCAGCGCACACGTCTGCACCATGAGCCGCACCGTGGTCTCGAGGAGGTTCACGGCCGTGATCGCGCGGTCGAGGGCGTCGGACACGCCGCACAGGATGGCGCGTCAGGCGTCAGTCGACGCGGCTGAGACAGGTTGGCGCGACGAGATCCGTCAGCCAGACGCCGTTGTCGGCCACGAAGAACCGGTGTCCGGAGCGGTGCAGCGTGGCGGCGTCGACGCGCAGGACGATGGGCTGGCCGCGACGGCGACCGACGGCCTGCGCCGTCTCGACGTCGCGCGAGAGATGAACGTGCCGGCGTCGCATCGGGCGCAGTCCCTCGACGAGGATCGCGTCGATCGCGCCCGGGTGCGTGCCGTGGAACAGGACGTCCGGTGGCTCGGCCGGCTCGTACCCGAGCTCGACCTCGACCGAGTGCCCCTGGACGGCCCGGATGCGCGTGCCGGACTCGTCGTAGGCGTAGCGGCGCTTGGTCGGCTCGGCGACCGCCTCGTCGAGCTCGGCGCGCGTGAACGCGAAGCCGCTCTGCTCCGCCGCGCGCAGCAGCTCATCGACGTGGACCCAGCCTCCGTCCTCGAGTGTCAGCCCGACCTTCTCGGGCGCGTGACGCAGCGTCCGCGCCAGCCACTTGCTGACCCGGACGGGGCGTGGTTGCGAGCGGCGGCTAGAAATCCTCGGGGAGGATGTGTCCGGCGTGGAGCGCGTCTGAGAACCGGTCGACGCGGATGAGGTCGTCGACGGTCTCGATGACCTCTAGGGCGGCGCGGATCTGCGCGGTCGCGTTGACGAGCTCGCGATCGAGCTCCTCGAGCTCCTCGTCGTAGTGGGCGCTCAGCGTGCAGCGGTCGCAGTTCGCGCACCACAGCTCGATGACGTAGCGGTCCGCATCGAGGATGTCGACGATGCTGAGCGGCACCACGAACGGCTGATGGCACGAACGGCAGATGTGCAGCGGGGCGGTCTCTTCGCCCTGGGTGATGTCGTCCTGACGGAAGCGCATGGTCGCTACAACGGGGCGTACCCGTTCCTCTTGCGCCTAGAAAATGGTGTGTGAGCGACGCACACAAGGACTCGCCAACCGGGCCGATCCGCGCTGGCCCTTCCGGGTAGTCGTGAGCGGTGCCCGCACCCGATCTCGACGCCTGGCTGCCGGACCCGCAGGTGCGCTCGCGCCACCGCCGCGAGGCGCGTGCCCCGGCCGGGGACCTGTGGGAAGCAGCGTCGGCCGTGCGCCTCGACGACACGCGCACGCTCGGGCGGCTCGTGCGGTGGCGGATCCCCGGGACCGAGGGCTCGCAGACCTTCCGCGAGATGTTCGCGCGCTACCCGTTCACCGTCCTCGACGAGGGCGAGGGCTGGTCGGTCAGCGGGCTCTGCGGCCGGATCTGGACGCTCGCCCGCGACTACCCGCGGCTCGATGGCGCCGAGGCGTTCTGCGCCTGGGACGAGCGCGCCACGGTCCGCGTCGTGTTCGGCAACTGGGTCGAGGAGACCGAGAAGGGCAGCGCGCTCGTGACCGAGGCACGCGTCAGCGCGGTCGACCGCGTCGGAGCGCTGCGTCTGCGGGCCCTGTGGGTCGTGGTCGGCCGGTTCGAGCGCGTGATCGGCGCGGAGCCGCTCCCCCTCGCGGTGCGCCGGGCCGAGGAGAGCGCTACGCGCTGAGGACGGCCGCCGGGACGAGCAGGTACTCGGCGAAGAAGAGGCCCCAGACGCCCATGTAGAACCTCGTGAAGGCCGCTCGGTCGTGGACGTCGACCGTGCTGGCCCAGCGCCAGACGACCGGCAGCAGCGCGAGCTGGCCGGCGGCGAGCACGATTGGGTTCGCGTCGTCGACGAGCAGCGGGCCGCCGATCGCCATCCCGAGGTAGGCGACCGTGAGCGCGGCGACGCCGATCGCGTGGACGCGCTCGGGGCCGAGCCGGACGCTGAACGTCGAGATCCCGAAGCGGCGGTCGCCCTCGATGTCGGGGACGTCCTTGAGGACCGCGATCGCGAAGCTGAACGGAAGCACGAACAGCGTGAGCGCCCACACCGCGCCGGGGATCGCGAGGTCGCCGCCGAGCGAGAGCGCGAAGTGGCCGTAGACGCCGAGGTTGACGACGACGGCACGGACGCCGGTGATCGCGAGCGCCGCGACGACCGGCCGGCGCTTGAGGCGCAGCGGCGGCGATGAGTACTCGGCGCCGACGGCCATCGCGAACCCGACCGCGGCGAGCTCGAGCGCGCCCTGGGTGATCGCGAGCAGGAGCGGGATCGCCGCGGCGACGGAGACGATCGCACGGGCGCCGGGGATCGAGAGGTCGCCGGCCGCGATCGGCAGGTGGGGCTTGTTGACGCGGTCGATCTCCACGTCCTCGAGCTGGTTGAGCCCGACGATGAACACGTTGACGCAGAACGCCGCGAGCAGCGTCCACGCGAGGTCGCCCGCTCCCTCCCCCGCGGCCAGCGCGGGGATCGACGCGACCGCGATGACGTAGAGCCCGAGGACGCTGAGCGCGGTCCCGACGATCGTGTGAGGACGAGAGAACCGCCAGAGCACCCCCAACCCCACCAGCGAACGTCCGTGAGCGGGCGCTATAGGCCCTACTGACGGACGCTCGGCGCTCACGCGGTGCCCCGCCGCGCGCGGGCTCGCAGGGACATCGCGATCCCGAGCGGGACGAACGCCAGGCCGGCCAGCGAGCCCGCGGCGAAGCGGGCGAGGCGGACCGGCGTCGGTGCGGCGCGCGGCGGCTCGACGACGGGCGCGAGCGGTGCTGGCGAGTCGCCTGCGACGGGCTTGCGGCCCGCGATGGCGACGGCGAACGGGACGTCGCGCCGCGTGTACCAGTCGGGAGCGACCTCGACGACCTCGACGTCGGCGAAGCCGGCGCGCTCCATCCACTCGCGGTACTCGGCCTCGGACGGGAAGAGCATCCACGCGTCGGCGATCCGCCGCGCGATCGCGTTGGCCGGTTGGACCGGACCGATGATGACCGCGCGCCCCTCCGGGGCGAGGACGCGATAGGCCTCGGCGATCCCGCGCTGCGGGTCGGGCCAGTACTCGATGCTCCCGGCCGACACGTAGCGGTCGAAGCGATCGGTCGCGAACGGGAGGTTCTCGGCGTCGCCGAGCTCCTTGGCGACGGCGGCGAGCTGCGGCTTGCGGCGCGCCTGCGCGAGCTGGTGCGGGCTCTGGTCGAGCATCGTCACCGCGGTCGGCTCGACGCGGGCGACGATCGCCTCGGTCGTGAAGCCTGTCCCGGCGCCGACGTCGACCACGTCCTTCGCGCCCTCGAGCCGGGCGAGCTCGACCGCGCGGTCGCGCATCGCGGGCGTCCAGAACAGCGGGTTGACCCACCGGTCGTAGACGAGCGAGACCACGCGGTAGAACCAGTAGGCCTCCTGCTTGTGCTGGATGAAGCGCAAGCCCGTCAGGATTGCGCGGATCGGGGAGCGCCGCCACGCCGGGTCGGCGATCCGAGCTCGAATCCGGCCACCGAGGACGTTCCTTCGAAGACGGTCGTGGCGCCGCGCCGCACCTGCAGGCGCAGCTCGGCCGCGAGGTGCTGCTCGGAGGGGCCGTGCACCACACCGCGTTCTGCGGGCACCGGAACCGGCAGCCGCAGAGGCTCGTCCGCGGCGCGCACTTCGACCTCGACGACGTACCGCGCGCTGCGGGCGCGAAGCCGCCAGGAATGGCCTACGTCAAACGCGGACGAGACCCCCCCTTTCCCCTGCAAATCCGCGTAAGGGGGTCTGACCCCTCCCGCGGGTACGTCAAACGCTGATGAGGTATCCCCTTTCCCCTGCAAATCCGCGTAAGGGGGTCTGACCCCCGATGTGCGGAGCGGGAGCGGCGGGCGGACGACGTGGATGAGCTCGTCGCCGAGGCGGACGACGAGCGCCCCGGCCTGGAGCGGCCCGAGCGGCCCGCCGGCGAACGCGACGCAGGCGTCGTCGCGCTCTGGGAAGCCCTGCGCCTGGGCCCACCACCAGCTGTCGGGGAACCCGCGGCCCCAGTTCTTCTCGGCGTAGACCGTCGCGCCGTTCAACGAGACGGTCCGGTCGCCCACCCGGATGCTCCCGGTCACCCGGCCGCCGAGGACGTGCGGGTGCCAGTACTGCCCGAGCCAGGGAACGAGGTGCCCGGGTCCGATCCCTCCGAGCGTGCGGCGCGGCCACGGAACGACGTCAGCGAGGGAGACGTGCACCTCCGCGTCGTCGAGCTCCACCCGGACGCGGTCGGTGTCCGCGACGAGCAACGACCCGATCCGCACCCCGCCCCGCGAGTCGGCCGAAGCGGTCTCGGAGATGCCTTCGGCGAAGATGCTCTTCCTCGCTGACGCCGTCGTCGAGCCCAGGGCCACCGCGCACATGCCCCACACGCCTCCGGCCCCATCCCGGTTGACCGAGCAGAGCACCACGGCCACCGCACCGGAGGCGGTGGTGAACCGCCAGAACCACCCCTCCATCGGAACGCCGTGGTAGCGCCGGTGGTCGCTGAACGGCGGATCGTCGCCGGTCCGCCGCAGCAGCGAGATCACGGCGAGAGGCGCTCGACGACCCACGCGTCGCCCGAGCGCCGGTACCGCAGGCGGTCGTGGAGACGGTCCGGCCGGCCCTGCCAGAACTCGACCGACTCCGGCGTCACCCGGTAGCCGCCCCAGCGCTCGGGGCGCGGGACCGCCGTGGGGTGCTCCTGAGCAAGAGTCGCACGAGCCTCCTCCAACGACGACCGCGACGAGATGACGGAAGACTGCGACGACGCCGCTGCCGACAGCTGCGAGCCGAGCGGGCGAGACGAGAAGTACGCGTCGGCTTCTTCGTCGCTGAGCCGTTGTGCGTTCCCGAGCACGCGGACCGAGCGTTCCAGCTCATGCCAGGGGAACACGACCGAGACCCGGGGGTCGCGAGCGAGCTCGACGCCCTTCGCCGACGACGTGTCGGTGAAGAACGTGAAGCCGCGCTCGTCGAAGCCCTTGAGCAGCACGATCCGCGCGTTCGGCGCGCTCGTCGC